>JAZSDZ010000129.1:0-38709 GCA_045531435.1 Candidatus Fimenecus sp. | reverse complement strand
ATGGCGAAGAATATGTACCAACTTCAAAATAAAATGGAGACGGTATGCTATTGGTTCCTATAAAAGGGTAAAACCTTAAATAAAGCCATTTTTATTTAAATTACAGTAATATATTGTTTATTTTATTACTTTTTAGAAAGGAAATAGTGAAATGAATTCTTATTCAGAATTTTGGGACGCAATTCTTAATTTTTGTCGTGAAAATATGAATACAATTGCATTTAATATGTGGATTGCTCCTTTAAAGCTTATTAAGATTGAAGCTGAAAGAGTTATTATTGCTGCTCCCGGTTTTAAAATTGACCTTATAATTTCAAAATATAAAAATCTTATTGAAGATGCATTTTTCAATGTTATGGGATTTAATGTAGATATTGATTTTATTCCTTTTGAAAATATGCCGAAAGATATAACTGAAGAAGAAAAAGTTGCTGATTCTTCGAATACAAATATTGAAAATGCAAAACTTACTTTTAATAATTTTGTTGTTGGTCCATCAAATAAATTTGCTTATACAGCATCAATGAGAGTTTCTGAAAATCCAGGTTCTGTATTTAACCCACTTTTCATTTATGGTAATTCAGGACTTGGTAAAACTCATCTTCTTCATGCGATTATTGATAAACTTAAATCTAAAAATCCTGATGCAAATATAGTTTTAACTACAAGTGAAAATCTTATGAACGATTTTTATTTTGCAATTCAGACAAAAACAACTCACGATTTTCATCAGAAGTACAGAACCTGTGACGCATTACTTATTGACGATATTCAGTTTATTGCAGGTAAAACTCAGACTGAAGAAGAAATTTTTCATACTTTTGACACACTTACTAAGGCAGGAAAACAGATTGTTCTTACATCTGATAAACCACCAAGTGCAATTCCAAAAATTGAAGACAGACTTAAAACACGATTTGAAAGTGGTCTTCTTTGTGATATTCAACCACCTGATTTTGAAACACGAATTGCAATTATTAAAGATAAGGCAAATTATTTAAGATTTGAATTACCTGATGATGTTTGCAGCTTTATTGCTGAAAATATCAAGAGTAATATTCGTCAGATGGGCTCTGCAGTAAAAAATATTTACGCTTACTGCTCTTTCAATGATGTTATTCCTACTGTTGAAATTGCAAAGGATATTCTTAAAGATATCCTGATAACAAGTCAACCTGTCAGTGTTGTTGTTGATAATATTATAGAAAAAGTTTCTTTCACTTTTGGTGTTACACCAGAACAAGTTAAAAGTGAAAAGAGAGATTCTAATATTAACAGTGCAAGACAAGCAGCTATGTACATAATAAGAGAAATTACAAATCTTTCTCAAGAAGAAGTTGGTAAGGTTTTTGGCAGAAATCATTCAACAGTTAACAGTTCTCTAAAAAATGTTCAGCAAAAAATGGCTCAGGATTCAAAATATAAGAATCTTATAAACGACATAATTAAGAATATAAATGACTAAACTTTCGACAGATTTTGAGTTTTCAACAATCAAAATTTTGACAAGTTAATTTTCTTCTTTTAAATTAACAAGTTTATGTAAAGTTTTCATATTAAAAAATTGCCCAAATTGTTATATATATAAACGCTTTAAAAAGTTTTCGACAGTTTAGACACACACTACTACTATTACTATACTTTAAATCTTTTATATTTTATAAAAAGGAGAATGATTATGAAATTCACATGTTCTTCACAAATTTTAAGCGAAGCTTGTATAAATGTACAAAGAGCAACTTCTACAAAATCTACAAACCTTCCTACAATTGAAGGAATTTTTATAAAAGCAGAAAATGACAGAATTATGCTTACCGGCTATGACCTTGAAATGGGTATTATTACTTCTGTTGCAGGTCGTGTTGAACAAACAGGTAGTATTGTTATCAATGCAAAGATTCTTTGTGATATTTTAAGAAATGTTCCTGATGAGCTTGTTACTATTGAATGTGACGAAAGACTTATATGTAAAATAAAGAGTGGTGATTCTGAATTTGCTATTACAGGATTCCCTGAAGATGATTATCCGGAGCTTCCATCTGTTTCTGGCGGTTTTCCAATTGTTGTAAAAGGTGAAGTTATAAAGGATATGATTAAAAAGACAATTTTTGCAACAGCAGATGGTGGAGCAAAAATTGTACATACAGGTGTAAGATTTGAAGTTTATTCAGGAAGTATAAGACTTGTTGCAGTTGATGGATATAAACTTGCTATAAGAAATGAAAAAATTGATTATGAAGGTGAAGAAAAAAACTTTATTATTCCTAAAAAGACACTCAATGAAATTATGAAACTTGCTGGTGATGGTGATGAAACAGTTTCTATGATAGTTGCATCTCGTCACATTATGTTTGAATGTGGAAACTATATCATTGTTTCACGTCTTCTTGAAGGTGAATTTTTAAGTTATAAGAGTGCTATCCCTACAACAGCAAAAACTGAAGTAAAGGTTAATACAAGAAAAATCATCAGTAGTATTGAAAGAACATCACTTATTATTACTGAAAGAATAAAGAGTTATATCAGATGTATTTTTGATAATGAATCAATAAGAATTTCAAGTACAACAGCATTGGGTACAGCAAATGACAGAATTATTGCTGATATTCAGGGTGAAAGAGTAGAAATCGGATTTAATAATAAATATCTTCTTGATGCTCTTAAGGTTTGTGATACAGATGAAATAACACTTCGACTTAATGGTGCAGTTTCACCTATTATAATTGTACCTGAAGACGATGGTTCACTTATCTATGAAAGAGATTTCTTATTTATGGTATTACCTGTAAGGATGAACTAAAAATGAAAACAATAAAAGTTAAAATAAAACCAAAAGAACATCGTGAAATAAAAATTGACACAGATTTTATAAAGCTTGATTCATTCTTAAAATTGTGTAACGCTGTTATGACAGGTGGTCATGCAAAAATTGTTATACAAGAGGAAGAAGTTAAGGTAAACGGTGAAATTTGCACTGCACGAGGAAGAAAAATAAAAGTTGGAGATAAAGTAGAATTTGACAAGATAATTTATGAGGTAATCTGATGCATATAAAGTCAATAAAAATTGAAAATTTTCGTAATATTGATTTTATGGAAATTGAGCCAAATGAAGAAATAAATGTAATATATGGAAAAAACGGACAAGGTAAGACTAATCTTTTAGAAGCAATCTGGCTTTTTACAGGATGTAAAAGTTTCAGAAACGCAAAGGATTGTGAACTTGTACAGTTTAATGAAGAAAATTCAAAAATTTCGATAGAATATAATACAGAAATAAGAGAAAATAAGGCGACAATTTGTATTGATAAAAAGAGAACTGCATATCTTAACGGAATAAAACAGTCATCTCCAAGAGAATTCATAGGAAAATATTATAGTGTTGTATTTTCTCCTGTTCATTTATCACTTATAAAAGATGGTCCGTTGAACAGAAGAAAATTTCTCGATACTGCTATAAGTCAGATTGACAATATGTATGCAAAAAAACTTATGTATTTTAATCATCTGATAAAACAAAAAAATGCTCTTTTAAAAAATGCAATTGAAAATCCATCATTGTTGGATACTCTTGATGTATGGGATGAAAAAATTGCATTGGCAGGAGCAGAGGTAATTAAAGAGAGAATAAATTACATAAAAAATATTCAGGTAAAGTCGTCTGAAATTTACAGAGGTATTTCAGGACAAAAAGAAGAGCTTTCAATTAAATATTTAAGTAATGTGGCATATGAAAGTGAAGAAAAAGAGAGTATTGCAAAAATATATTTTGAAAAAATGAAAAAAAACAGACCAAATGATTTGTATTTAAAAAATACAATAAGCGGTCCACACAGAGATGACATTGAAATTTTAATAAATGGAATTTCTGCGAGAAAATATGCTTCACAAGGACAACAAAGAAGTGCATCACTTGCATTAAAACTCAGTGAAGCAGAAATTATAAAAGAATTAAAAGGTGAACATCCAATAATTTTACTTGATGATGTAATGAGTGAGCTTGATAGCATACGACAAAACTATATTCTCAATAAAATGACAGGGAAACAGGTATTTATAACTTGTTGTGAAAAAGAAGCAGTTTCACGTCTTTGTTCAGGAAAAAAAATACAGATAGAAAAAGGAAAAGTGGTGAACTGATGTATTTGAATATAGGACAAGATATAGTAATTACTGATAAAGATATTTTAGGTATTTTTGACCTTGATAATACAACAGTCAAACAAGCTACGAGAGATTATATAAATAAATCAGAAAAAAATGGTGAATGTGTGACAATATCATTTGAAGAATTGCCAAAATCTTTTATTGTGACAATTAAAAAAGAAAATAAAAAAATATACATTTCACCACTTAATACATCGACAATTTTTAAAAGAATAAAATAATAAATGTCAAATTATTGACGGAGGAAAAAAATGAGCGACCAGATTAAAAATGCAATTGAAGAAGAGGTTATGGATACGGTTGTAACCGAGACTTATGATGCTTCTGCGATTCAAGTTCTTGAAGGACTTGAAGCAGTAAGAAAGCGTCCCGGTATGTATATCGGTTCAACAGGACCAAAAGGACTCCATCACTTGGTTTATGAAATTGTAGATAACTCAATAGACGAGGCACTTGCAGGATATTGTACACATATTGAAGTTGAAATATTACCGGATGATATTATCACAGTTCGTGATAATGGTCGTGGTATTCCTGTAGGTATCAATGAACAACAGGGTCTCCCTGCAGTAACAGTTGTTTTGACAGTTCTTCATGCCGGTGGTAAATTTGGTGGAAGCGGATATAAGGTTTCAGGTGGTCTTCACGGTGTTGGTTCATCTGTTGTAAACGCACTTTCAGAATGGTTCGTAGTAGAAGTAAGTCAAAATGGTCATATTCACCGTCAAAAATTTGAACGAGGAAATATTGCAACAGACCTTGAAATTGTAGGGGACACAGATGAAACAGGAACATTTATTATGTTTAAGGCTGACCCTGAAATTTTCACAGAAACAACAGTTTACGAATATGAAGTTTTACAAAGACGTCTTCGTGAACAGGCTTTCTTGAACGCTGGACTTTCAATCACTCTTACTGATAAGCGTGACCCTGAAAATATTGTTGAAGAAAACTTCTGTTATGAAGGCGGTATTAAATCATTCGTTGATTATATTAATACAAGCCGTGGACTTACTCCTGTTGTTGATGATATTATGCATTTTACAACAGTAAATGGTGACAGAAGTGCAGAGGTTTCATTGTCATATAACGACGGATACAATGAAATTATTCTGAGTTTTGCAAACGGTGTTCGTACAATCGATGGTGGTACTCACGAAAATGGTTTCAAAACTGCACTTACTCGTGTATTTAATGAATACGGCAGAAAATTCAAATTGCTTAAGGATAACGACAAAAACCTTTCAGGTGATGATGTTCGTGAAGGTCTTACAGCAGTTATCAGTGTAAAACTTACAGAAGCAGAATTTGAAGGACAGACAAAAGGTAAGCTTGGTAATACAGAAATGCAGACAATTGTGTCAAAGATGATGTATGAAAAGCTTATGACATATTTTGAAGAAAATCCACAGGCAGCAAAGGCAATTTTCAATAAAGCACTTGATGCTTCAAGAGCAAGAGAAGCTGCAAGAAAGGCAAGAGATAGTGCAAGAAGAAAATCAGCACTTGAAGGAAACTCACTTCCTGGTAAACTTGCTGACTGTATTGATAAAAATCCTGAAAACACAGAAATTTTCATCGTCGAAGGAGACTCTGCGGGTGGTTCTGCTAAAGAAGGCAGAGATAACAGAATTCAGGCAATTCTTCCTCTTTGGGGAAAAATGCTCAACGTTGAAAAAGCAAGAATTGACAAGGTTATCGGTAATGACAAGTTGACTCCTGTTGTTACGGCACTTGGTACCGGTATCGGTGAAGAATTCAATATTGATAAACTCCGTTATCATAAAATTGTTATTATGGCCGATGCCGACGTTGACGGTCAGCATATCAGAACACTTCTTTTAACATTCTTCTTCAGATATATGAAGGATTTAATTACAGAAGGATATATTTATATTGCTCAACCACCACTTTTCAAGGTGAGTAAGGGTAAACGCCACGAATATGCTTTCTCTGATGAGCAGAGAGATGCATTTATTGAAGAAATGGGTTCAAACTGTGATATTCAGAGATATAAGGGTCTTGGTGAAATGGACCCTGAACAGTTATGGGAAACAACAATGGACCCTGCAACTCGTACAATGCTTCGAGTAACACTTGAGGATGCTATGGAAGCAGATGAAACATTCTCAATTCTTATGGGTGATAAGGTTGAACCTCGTAGAGAATTTATTGAGAAAAATGCAAAGTATGTTGAAAATCTTGACATTTAAGAGGTAAAAAAATGGCTAAATCAAATATAAATCAGAATCTTGGTGGATATGTTCCACTTGAAGAACAGAATATTATAAATGTTGAGATTAACAAGGAAATGAAGACTTCATTCCTTAATTACTCAATGTCAGTTATTACATCTCGTGCACTTCCTGATGTGCGTGATGGTTTAAAACCTGTTCACAGAAGAATTCTTTATACAATGTACGAAAATTCACTTTATCCAGACAAACCACATCGTAAGTGTGCCGATACAGTCGGTTCGGTGCTTGGTAGATATCATCCACACGGTGACGCGTCTGTTTATGATGCAATGGTTCGCCTTGCACAGGATTTCTCAATGAGATATGTTCTCGTTGATGGTCACGGTAACTTCGGTTCAGTTGACGGTGACCCACCTGCTGCATATCGTTATACAGAATCAAGAATGAGTAAAATCGCTCTTGAAATGCTTACAAATATTGACAAGGATACTGTTGATTTTACAACTAACTATGATGATCGTCTTAAAGAACCAACAGTTCTTCCATCAAGATATCCTAACCTTCTTGCAAATGGTTCAACAGGAATTGCTGTTGGTATGGCTACTAATATTCCACCACATAACCTTGGTGAATTGGTTGACGGTATTTGTTGTGTGATTGATAATCCTGAATCAGAGCTTGACGAGATTATGGAACACATTAAAGGACCAGACTTCCCCACAAGTGGTATTATTATGGGCAGAAGTGGTATTCGTGCTGCTTATGCTACAGGTCGTGGTAAAATTACACTTCGTGGTCGTGCAGAAATTGTTGAAAACGAAAGAAATGGTCGTTTCCAGATTATCATTACTGAACTTCCATATCAGGTAAATAAGGCAAGACTTATTGAGTCAATCGCTGACTTGCACAAGGAAAAGAGAATTGAAGGTCTTTCTGATATTAATGACTATTCATCAAAACGCGGTGGCGGTATGCGCATTGTTATCGACTTAAAGCGCGACGCTAATCCACAGGTTGTACTTAATCAGCTGTATCAGATGACACAGCTTCAGATTTCTTACGGTATTATTCAGTTGGCTCTTGTCAATGGTGAGCCAAAAATTCTTACACTTAAACAGATTATTGAAGAATATATTAAGTTCCAGTGTGAAGTTATTACAAGAAGAACACAATATGACCTTAACAAGGCTCAGGCAAGAGAACACATTCTTGAAGGTCTTGCTCGTGCTATTGATATTGTTGATGAAATCATTGCAACAATCCGTGGTTGTAAAGGTGGTCAGGCAGAAGCAAAAGTTGCAATTATGGAAAAATTCGATTTCGATGACCCACAGGCAACTGCTATCGTTGCATTTCGTCTTGGTCAACTTGCTGGTCTTGAAATTCAGAAAATTATTGCAGAGCGTGACGAATTAAGAACTAAGATTGCTGAATATCTTGAAATTCTTGGCTCAGAAACAAAAGTTAAGGAAATTCTTAAAGAAGAACTTTCAGTTATCGGTAAGAAATTCAGCGATGACAGAAAAACTGAAATCTCAAATGTTCTTGGTGAGGTTGATATTGAAGACCTTATTGCAGAAGAAGATTGCGTATTTACTCTTACAAAGATGGGTTACATTAAGCGTCAGCCTGTTGAAACTTATCAGGTACAGCGTCGTGGCGGTAAGGGTATCAAGGGTATGAGTCGTCGTGAAGAGGATTATGCTGAAAGTATGTTCATATGTTCATCTCACGATTACATTCTCTTTTTTACATCAGAAGGCAAGATGTACAGACTTAAAGGTTATGAAATTCCAGAAGGTACTCGTACAAGTAAGGGTATGAATATTGTTAATATTCTTCCTATTACTGCTGACGAAAAGGTTACAGCAATGCTTCGTGTTCCTGATTTTGGTGAAGATAAATATTTCCTTTGTATGGCTACAAAGAATGGTGTTATCAAGAGAACAGAACTTGATGCATATAAAAACATCCGTAAGAGTGGTATTATCGCAATTAACCTTGATGAGGGTGATGAACTTCGTTGGGTTAAGCTTACTGACGGTGAGCAAAATCTTATGGTTGCTACTCGTAAGGGTATGAGCATCTGTTTCAAGGAAAATGATGCCCGTGCTATCGGCAGAACCGCTCGTGGTGTTCGTGCAATTACTCTCTCAGAAGATGACGAAGTTGTAGGTATGGTTATTTTTGGTGACGAAGGTAAAGTTCTTACAATCAGTGAAAAAGGATACGGCAGAAGAAGCGATGTTTCTAATTATCGTGTTCAGAATCGTGGTGGTAAAGGTCTTACTAACTATCATACTGAACAGTACGGTGAGGTTTGTGCCATTGAAATGGTAGATGAAAATCATGATATTATTATGATTTCTTCTGATGGTGTTATTATTCGTCTTCCTTCAGAACAGGTAAGAGAATGTAATAGACCATCAAAGGGTGTTATTCTTATGAAGACAAAAGACGGCGAAAAGGTTGTTACAATTTCTTTGGCAAACCATGAGGATGATGAAATTGAAGAAGTAGAAGAAGTTACAGTAGAAGAATAATTTTCTGATTGTGAAAGGAAGATATTTATGGGTAGTGAACAAAATAACAACCAGAATGAAGTTTACACAGGTCCCGTAAAAACTGAAAAGAAAAAAAAGAAAAAGATTATAATATTTTTACTTCCGTTTTTCATTATTTTTCTTGCTATAACAGTTGCTGTAGTAGGATTTGTCGGTCACAAATTCAGTTTGATTGAATTTGATGATAATGAAACTACAACAATTGCCTCAAATCAGGAATTTGTGGATGATGATGCTATAGATTTTGAAGAAATTGATGATGCAACCGGTCGTGACTTCAAAGAAATCTTAAAAAACTGGGCAACAAATGGCGGAGAAAAAATGAAGGAAAAAAATGTCCTTAATATTCTCCTTATTGGCTCTGATGCCTCATCAAGAAATCCAGACAGAGCAAATGTAACGGAAAAAGGTAACAGTGACGTTATGATGTTGGTTTCAATAAATCCCAACAAAAAAACAATAAAGCTTGTATCTTTTATGCGCGACAGTTACACATATATGGACCAGTTTGACAGATTTGCAAAACTTAATGCCGCCTGTGCAAATGGTGGACCTGGTTATCTTGTTGAAACAATAGAAAACGATTACAAAATCAAAATTGATGGCTATGTAATGGTTGATATTGATTCGTTTATAAAGGTTATTGATGTTCTTGGTGGTGTCAGGGTTGATGTTCCATCTCATGTGGCGAATTTCTTATATGATTCAATTAACAAAATAAGATTTCCAAGTGGAGAAGACGTTCTTTTGAACGGTACTCAGGCGTTTAAATTCAGTCAGGTAAGATATTCAGATAAAGATGGAGATATCAGTCGAGTTGCCCGTCAAAGACAAGTAATTAATGCACTTATTCAAAGATGTAAAGGTGCAACTCTTTCTGAAATAAACTCTGTCGCAGATGTTATTCTTGCAAATGTAAGAACAAATATAAGTCGTAGAGCAATATTAAGTTATGCAGCAAAGGCTGTTACTGATGGTTGGGCAAACTTTACAATATCAGAAATGACAATGCCTACTGCAGATACAAGAAAACCATATAGTTCAAGAGCAACTGCGTGGATTTGGGTTATCGACTATCCTCTTGCAGCTCAAAAACTTCAGATGGAACTTTACGGACGAACAAATATTAAGTTGGAGGAAGACAGAAAAACTGCCTTAACAGTAATATATGGCAGATAAAAACTGACTAAAGGTGATATCATAATGGAAAATAATTATAATCAGAATGGTCAGTTTGGCGGATGGTATTCGTCTCCTTACGGACACGAAGCAGAAATGTATAACGAATATGTTATGCGAAATGCACAGAAAAATGAAAAGAAAAGCGAATTAAAAACAATAGGCAGTAAATGCGGTCTTGCTGTCCTTCTCTATATTGCAATTTCTTATGGCTTCTCATTTTTACTCGTTGTAATTTCATGGGGATTTCCTTCTATAAGCAAGCTCTACTTTGAGACAAGTGCAGCTTTGGCATTTGACATTGTTGTTACAGTTTTTTCTATTGCATTACCATTTTTGTTTATGCATTTCATATTCAGGAGAAAAAATTTATCAACAATTTTGCCATTCGGCACACCATATAACAAGGAATTGGCAAAAAATCTTGTTATGATGTTTATTCCTATAATGATTTTGAGTGCAGTGGGTATAAATTCAATTTCTGCCGGTATTCAGGAGTTTTTAGGAATAGAGTTTGAATCATCTATAAGTGATATTTCAGTAAAAGGCTTTAAGGAATCTTTTTTAGGAGTACTCAGTATTGCAGTCGTACCTGCAATTATTGAAGAAACTGTAATAAGAGGCGTAATAATGCAGCCTTTGAGAAAATTTGGTGATAAATTTGCAATAGTTACTTCTGCGATTTTATTTGCATGTATGCATGGTAATATGGTGCAGATACCTTATACAGTTATCGGTGGTTTGCTTTTAGGATATCTTGCTGTCGCAACAGGAAGTCTTTGGCCATCAATAATTCTTCATTTTGTGAATAATCTGTATTCGGTTATTGTAATAGCGACAAATGATAACTTTGGTGAAACAGCATCTCTTTTAGCAACAGCAGTAATGTTGATTGTTTTTGTTGTTATCGGAGTTATAGGTTTTATAAGATTTGTAAAAATGAAATATAAAATCAAATTGACAGAAGGCACTAAATTGTTATCAACAGGTGAAAAAGTAAAGGCATTTTTGAAAAATGGCCCTATGATAATTGCAATTATTATGTTGATAATAATCACAACAAGTAATATTAAATTTTAGTTATGGAAAAAATTGAGTTTATGAGATATGCACTTTCTCTTGCGAAACAGTCAGCAGAAGAAGGAGAAGTGCCTGTTGGTGCAATCGTTGTTTGTGAGGGCAAAATTGTAGGCGAAGGACGAAATCGTCGCGAGGTTGTAAAAAATGCATTGCATCATGCAGAAATAGAAGCAATAAATAACGCCTGTCATAATCTTGGAGGATGGCGACTCTGGAAGTGCGATATGTATGTCACTCTTGAGCCATGTCCTATGTGTGCAGGTGCAATTATAAATTCAAGAATAAAGAATGTATATTTCGGTGCAACAGATGACAAAAATGGTGCTGTCGTTTCGGCAGCACAGCTTTTTGATATGAATTTTACCCACAAACCTTTATATGAAGGTGGGATTTTAAGTGATGAGTGTGCCGAAATTCTTTCAAGTTTTTTCAGAGATTTAAGAAAACAAAAGGCAGGTGAGGAAAATTGAGCACAATTGCTGCAATATCAACAGGCAGAGCCCCCGGTGGAATTGGTGTCATCAGAATTTCAGGGGAAAATGCAATAAGCGTAGCTGATAGTGTTTTTTCTGCTTTTAACGGAAAAAAATTGTGCGAAATTTCCGGATATTCTGCACTTTATGGCAAAGCATTTGATGAAAAAGGCAATATTGATAATGTTGTGGCACTTGTTTTCAAAGAACCAAAAAGCTATACAGGTGAAGATGTTGTTGAATTTTCCTGTCACGGTGGACTTTTTGTAACCGATAAGGTACTTAAAGCAGTATATAATGCAGGTGCAATTCCTGCCGAGCCGGGTGAGTTTACAAAAAGAGCTTTTTTGAATGGTAAAATGGATCTTACAAGTGCAGAATCAGTTATGAACATTATTTCTGCACAGGGTGAACAAGCAGAAAAAATTGCTCTTGGTGTTCTTGAAGGAAGGCTTTTTAAAGAAATAAAGAAAATCAGTGATAAATTGGTATATGATATGGCACTTCTTTCGGCGTGGGTTGATTACCCTTATGAGGAAATTGAAGATTTGTCAGATAATAATTTAAAAGAACATATAAAAGAAAGTTGTGACAGTTTAGAAAAACTTATAAAAGACTTTGACAAGGGCCAAATTATTCTTGAAGGTGTTGACACGGCAATTGTAGGTTGTCCTAATGTCGGAAAATCAACACTTATGAATCTGATTTCTGGAACAGAAAAATCAATTGTTACTGATATCGCAGGAACAACAAGAGATATTGTTGAAGATACTGTAAATGTTGGTGGGATAACACTTCGACTTGCTGATACAGCAGGTGTTCGTGAAACAGAGGATGTTGTTGAAAGTATTGGCGTTGACCGAGCAGTAAAAAAGCTTGAAAATGCTGAGCTTGTTCTTGCTGTTTTTGATGCTTCAAGAGAGTTAAGTGATGAAGATTATCGACTTATTGACCTTTGTAAAGGTAAAAAAACAATAGGAATTATAAATAAAACTGATTTAGACAAAAATTATCTAAAAGGAAAAATTGAAGAAAATTTTCCGCAGACAGTTTTTATCTCAGCTAAAACAGGTAAGGGAAAAGACGAGCTTATAAAGGCTATCGAAGAGCTTCTATGTACAGCAGAGTTTGATACATCAGCAACTGCAATTGTCAATGATCGTCAATGCGAATGTTGTAAGAAAGCATATGATGCACTTGTTGATGCAGAAAATGCTCTTACGCTTGGAATGACAATGGACGCGGTGACAGTATGTCTTGATTCTGCCATTGAAAATCTTATGGTACTAACAGGTGAAAAAGCAACTGAAATTGTTGTGAATGAAATTTTTGCACAGTTCTGTGTAGGAAAATAAACTTTAGTTAATAAATATCTATCTTGAAAAGAGGTTTTTAAAAATGAGTGAATGTAGTGGAAATTGTAGCAGTTGTTCATCAAACTGTGACAGCAAAAAACAAGATTTGCACATTCCGGGAAATCCGATGAGTGATGTTAAAAAGGTTATCGGTGTTGTAAGTGGTAAAGGTGGCGTAGGTAAAAGCTTTGTTACATCTTCACTTGCAGTTACAGCACAGACAATGGGTTATCAGACAGCAATTCTTGACGCTGATATTACAGGTCCATCTATTCCAAAAGCATTCGGAGTTCACGGTAATCCTGAAGGTACAGCAGACGGTATGTATCCGTTGGAATCAAAGCTTGGTACAAGAATTATGAGTGTTAATTTTCTTCTTGAAAGGGAAGACCAGCCTGTAATCTGGCGTGGTCCTGTTATTTCAGGTCTTATTCATCAGTTTTGGCAGGAAACTGTCTGGGGAGATGTTGACTTTATGTTTGTTGATATGCCTCCGGGAACAGGTGATGTTCCACTTACAGTTTTCCAGTCACTTCCTGTTGACGGAATCGTAATTGTAACAACTCCTCAGGATTTGGTTACACTTATTGTAAAAAAAGCAGTAAATATGGCAAAGATGATGAATATTCCAATCATTGGTATTGTTGAAAATATGAGCTATTTTGAATGCCCTGATTGTAACAAGAAGCATTATATTTATGGTGAAAGCAAGATTGATGAGGTTGCTGCTGAATTGGGCGTTCCTGTTCTTGCAAAGCTTCCGATTAACCCTGCAAATGCAGCTCTTGTTGATAAAGGCTGTATCGAACTCAGTGAAGAAAAACAATTCATTGATGTAATTAAAAAGATTGCTGAATAATCAACAGACTAAAAACAACTAAAGAGCAGTTCGATCGAACTGCTCTTTTTATTTTATCTTTAATGTTTTTAAATATGCTTTCTGTTCAGGAGTAATTCTGTAACTTTCAACAGCTTTTTGAATCGCTTTATTATGTACCCAATTATCAAATTTCTGTTCGTCTATATATGAAATTACCATATCCCAGTTACTTGCAAGCGCAGTTGCGAAATACCAGGCGATTGCCATATTGATATAGTATTCGTCTGTTTTTATTGATAAAAGCAACTTCAGATGGTTTTCGTCTATACGCTCGTTCATAAAGAATTTCATAAGCGTTACAACACCGAATCTTACTGTATATGTGTGAGAAGATTTTACCCATTCCTGAATTTTAAGGTATAGCTTGTCAGGGTATTTACCTAAAATTTTTGGAGTCATCATATCACAAGTTGCCCAATTATCCACAAATAGTAGAAAACTATCTAAAGCAGAAATACACTCATCAAAATCATTAATTTGCTCTATAAGGAAAGCGTGAAGATTATCCTCTTCATAATATTTGTGAGGCTGAGCTTTTAAAAACTCTGTCTTTAATTCTGATTTATTTAACTCTTTTGCAAGTTTTCGTAATTGAGGGACACGCACACCAATTATTTTGTCTTCACAGACAGTCGGCATAAGCTTTGAATGAAACTCCTTGTATTTTAAATCTTGTAAAGCAAATAGTTTTTCTTGAATTGATATCATATTAATACAACGTCTTTGAAAGGATAAAGCAAGTCCAGAGTGCGATTACAAATAAACCCTCTGCAGGGATTGCGAGTTTTGTGTAAGGACATTTCCAGCCTTTATCAACACAAAGGAAAATCGTTCTTGTAACAAAAACGGTTGTTGAGAAGAAAAGACCGCCAATCATTGAATAGTATGGTGTTTTAAGTGCTAACATAAGGAAAAGTAAGAAACCACCCAAAGCACCTGAAATACCACCATAATAAACTCGGATTTCGGTTTTACCTGCATTGTCAACAGGCTTAATTGAAAAGCTTTCTGCATTTTTTAACGGACTGATTATAAACACGATTGCCATTCCAAAGAAATAAAGAATAAGACCAACAGTTGCAACTGCTGCAGGAATATTTGACATTAAAATTTCTTTCATAATGAATCTCCTTTATGCTTTAATTGTTTGTTTTGAATCTTTTTTGTCAAAGAATGATGTAAAGTTGATGATAAATAACAATGCATATGCAACCCACATAGGAAGATTTTCAATAAATGCACTCTTTCCTACGGTTACAAGAAGCACAAGCATAAGAGCGAGAACAGCAATAAAAATAATAGTTGCAATTATGTATTTTTTTTCTTTTTGCCTACATTTATGGAACAAGAAGATGATAACACCTGCAGCACCTAAAAATGCAAAGATAAGAGCTGTTGCCCAGTGACCTAAACAACGAGGAGTCATAACAAGGTCAAGACCTGCTGATGGAACATTTACTGTAACATAAATTGATGCACAACCAAGAGAAGTAACAATAACACCTGCTTTACCCTGATAATCGTTTTTACGATACATATAAAGAGTATTTGTGAAAATAGAAAGTGATGCTAATATTCCCCATGCTTTGAATGGCCATGGATAGCGGAGTCCAAGCATACTCGCAGTAACATCAGTAAGTATATTGCCAAACTGATGTGGAAAATCTAAAAATCCGTACCAAGTAATGAATATAAAACCTGCTATGAGATTTATAATACAGAAAATAGTTGTGGTTTTCGAAAGTTTTTCGGCAAAAAGAATCTTCTTTATAAAAAAGGCATAGAAGAAAAGAAGAATTGTTGAACCTATCACCCAAAGCCAATAGATTGTAGCATTTGCATACATTGGACAATAAAGCATACCATCGAATTTTGCAATAAACTGCTCCGCAGGTAAAAGCATATCTGCCTCTGTTGGAATTATGTACGCGTATTGGTCCCAACTCATTACAAAGGACATCCATAAGCCGTAAACAACAGCCACAATAGCCCACATAATAGTATAGACATTCAACATTTTTTTGTTATTTGTCATATCAATCCCTCCAATAAATTCATTCTACCACTAATTTGGATGAAAAGCAACAAAAAAGGACTACCTATTTGGTAGTCCCAATTTTGTTTATATGAATTATTCTTCGTCTTCGCAACAGTCACAATCGTATTCTGTTTCGAATTCGAGTGTTTCGCCACAAGCAGGACATTCAGCCTTACCGTCAAGAATGATTTCCTCGTCAAAATAAATCACTTCTTCACAGTTTGGACAAACAACTTCATACATATCTTCGTCGCAATCGCAGTCACAATCGTCACAATCGCAATCGCAGTCACAATCGTCACATTCATCATAGAAGATGTCTTCGAGCTCAGCAAGGTCTTCATCAACTTCGTCAAGCTGCTCTGTAACGAGTGCCATTTCGTCATCGAGGTCACTTACTGCAAGAGCAAGGTCTTCGAGAACATCAAGAACTGCATTAATAACTTTTGTTTCTTTTTCATCCTTGTCAAAGTCAAGACCTTCAACAAGACCCTTGAGATATGCTACTTTTTCTGTTACTGTCATCATTAATATTCCTCCATTCAGAAAAAAACAAGGCAAAGATAGTATTACCTTATGCTCTTGACATATACTCGCCTGTACGAGTGTCGATGTTAATCATTTCACCTTCGTCAATGAAAAGTGGGACTTTAACTTCTGCACCTGTTTCAAGAGTAGCTGGTTTTGTAGCGTTAGTTGCTGTATCACCCTTGAAGCCAGGGTCAGTCTGTGTAACCTGAAGAGTTACAAATGTTGGTGGTTCAACACCGAAAACATTACCCTTGTATGAAAGAACCTTACATACCATATTTTCTTTAACGAACTTGAAGTTGTCGCCAAGGTCTGATTCGTTAATTGGAACAAGCTCATAAGATTCCTGGTCCATAAAGTAGTAAAGTCCACCATCATTGTAAGAATATTCCATATCTTTTCTTTCAATGACAGCTGTTGGATACTTTTCAGTTGGGTTGAATGTTCTTTCAACAACACCACCTGAAATAACGTTCTTAATTTTTGCTCTTACGAAAGCAGCGCCTTTACCTGGTTTAACATGCTGGAATTCAACGATTTGGAAAACGTTGCCATCCATTTCAAAAGTTACGCCGTTTCTGAAATCACCTGCTGATACCATAGGTAATATACCTCCAATTTGTTTTTATTCACTTTAAAATAATACAATAAATTTTAATATATTTCAAGTCTTTTTGTAAAATCATGGAACAATTATATAACTTTGAGCCTTGCTAGTTGCAATTTTTTCATAAAAATCGATGTTTTCCACAGGATTTTTAATGGTTGGAATGACTTTTACAGTTGAAAAATTGTTTTTTGCTTTATCATTAAAGACGAAATAACTGTTTTCAATAAATTCAATAAAGTTTTCATTTGATGGAGATTCAAGCACAGGAGAGCATATATGAGCAGCAGTGTCGAAAAGTGTACCGCCCCATTTTTCTGTATCTCCACCGTCTGCACACTCTAAAGGACAACCAAGAATAACAGGTCTGCCGTTTGCAGCACTTACAGCTTTTTCAATAAATTTCATAAGAACAGTATTTCTGTTAAGAGTTGTATCGTTGGAAGAATATACCGGAATAGCTCCCGGACGGGATTTAGGAAACTGAACAGAGTCAAGATAGATACAGTCAACACCTAATGCCACTACTTCTTTTATAACTGAGGAAAGATAGTTTGTGGATTTTGAGTTTGTAGGGTCTAACCAAACTTTTCCATTCATTATGGGAGAATCGTCAAACCAGATTCGTGTTTTTTCTGCATCTTCATAAACATAAGCGTTGAGTCTTTGTGGTGCTATGGTGTCTTCGAAGCAATAAATTCTGCCTAAAATAAGAAAACCTTCATCTTTTATTTTTTCAATAATTTGGGAATCAATTTCAGTATATGTTTCTGTAGTTGAATAGGAAATCAAATCGGATTTATATGTCAAAATACCTTCTTTTGTTTTGAAATCCAACATAATAGAATTAAAGCCGTTTTCTTTTGCTGAATCTAGAGATGCGTCAAGGTCATTCATATCACGGAGAAGGTAATTGTCAATGTATGCGGCTCTTACTGTACCGATATTGTCGGCAGTTACCAATGGTGGAGAGTCAATATTGTTTTTATCTAAAGGACGGGTTGAAAGATTGTGACAGAATTTTGCAAAGACAAAAATTCCCACAAAAAGGAAACACAAAAAGACGCAAAACAGAATAGTTCTGATGCGTTCTCTTTTTTTAGCCTTACGACTCTCGTGAATCGGACGTTCACCAATTCGTGAAGGATATTTTTTTTGAAATCCGTAGTAGCCTTTAAGCCTACGCTGTGAATTTTCTTTCTTTGCCATATCTTAAGTCCTTTAAATAAATACTGAAGTACCTGAAATCCCTGTAAAAGCCAAGGATAAAAGAGCAGTATAAATAAATATTGACGGAGTGCCCTTAAACGACTGTGGAATTGAGGTAATTGTATCAAGTTTTTTAAGTCCGCTGTTAATGAGAATAACAGCAATAATGTATGCAAGTCCTGCACCGAGCCCTGCACCAATAGATTCGATAACACTGAATGCAGAACGATAGTTGATTAATGGCATTGCAAGAACAAGAGTGTTAAATGCAGCAATACCGATTCGACGCTTTGTTGCAGGTTGTGCCTTGCCGATTATATTCACTATAATCATAGTCATAATGTATATTAACAATAAAATACCAACATAAATAAGAGCGTGATAAATTTCGTTAAGGTTATGAATTACAGGGAAAAAGTCAATAAGCACACACAATGCAGATGTTACAGTGGAAAAAATTGTAATAAAAACTGCCATTGGAATAAGCTGTCGTGGCTTTGCGCTCATTCGTATAGCTTCGCTTAAACCATAACCACCATTGAATATAAGATTTTGGAACAGCATAACATAAAGTGCGGCGGAAAGAAGATTTAAAAAGATGTTCATTGTCCGTCACCTCCGCTGTTTTTGTTTTTATATTCTTCAAGGTCGGAAAGAATTTCTGAAAATTCATCAAGATAAGTTTTTTCACTCTCTGTTTCTGTTGATTTTTCATCATTCAAAGAAGGTGAAATGTTCTCGTCAGACTTTGTATCAATCTTTTTCTGTTTATTTTCTTTTTTTGTTTTTTTCTTTTTGCTCTTTATTTTCTTTGGTTTTGACATACGATTATTAATACCATCTTCGTCAACAGTATCTCCGTATGGATTAAAATCATCCTTTAAAAGTTCACTGAATTTGTCACGGAGTGAGCGACGGATTTCGGAGGTGTCAAAAGATGTATTCGGATTTGATTCCGGATATTTTGCCTTGACAAAGGCTTTGAGCCCTGCTGCAAAAAATCCCATAAGTAAAAGTCCACCAAATGGCATTAAAAACGCAGGAAGCCTGATTGGTGTATGGATATCATAACCGAAAATTGTACCATTTCCGAAAAGCTCACGGACAAAACCTGTAATAATGGCAACTGCGCCATAGCCAACGGATGCAGAAAAGGCATCAATGAAGCTTGTTTTCACATCAGTTTTCACAGCAACTCTTTCACAACGGAGAGCTATTAATGAATTGACTGCCATAAGAGGAAGATAAATGCCGAAGTTTGCAGAAAAACTCGGAAAAAGATTGCTAACTACATACATAGTCGGAAAAATAATTCCAACACCAAAAAGTGTATAGAGAGCAACTCGCCAATAACGACGGATATTTTTAAGAAATTTTGACGCTAATACTTCACAGACTATTAATTCTACAGCAGTTACAACTGCTAAAAATATTGCGAGTTTCAAGGAATGGGCAATAGCAACAACGGGACAAAGACCAACTGCCTCAAATAAAATAGGATTTTTAACAAGTGCACTTTCACGAATAGTTTTAAGTGTTGCATTATCCTTCATTGCTATCACCTCCTGTAAAGAAAGGTGAATTCTGTTTGGATACAGCATTCTCTTCTGAGATTAAAGTTTCAAGGCTTTCACCTTCAATAGTTGGTTTTTTGTATGTTTCGTCTTTTTCTAAACCGGGAATATTTACCTCAAAAACAGGAACATCAGGAATTTGTTCCAGAATATTTTCAGGGACAATAGATGGTGTAGGTTCTGTTTCAATATATGGTTCAACTGATTTAAGCAGCTTCTTTTCTCTGAAAGTAAGTGGCATATCGTCAAAAAGGTCAGAGATTGCACAAGCAATAAGGAATCCAAAACACGCACCCTCCTCAAAAGGACATACATAACGGATAAGCATACAAATGATACCACTTGTAAAGCCCCAGAATAATTTTGCCACAGGTCGTTTTGGTGCATAAAACGGAGATGAAATGAAAAATACTGCACCGAAAAATATCACTCCGGAGCAAAGCTCCATAATAACAGAAATAAATCTTCCTGTTGCAACTCTTGGAAAAATAACAGCCATAAGGCAGACTGCAGCAATAAAAGTGAAAACTGCAATACTGTCTTTAGGTCTGCGGATAACAACAAAAATCAACAATCCCACAAAAGCAATAATACAACCCGTTCCTATTGCTGACGGAACTTTACCTACAAGAGCTTCCAAAACAGCAATAATATTGTCATCAATGGAATTTCCGTACAACAACATTCTGCCGAGAGAATCCCCAAAATCCGAATAACTATATGTTTCTTCAGACCAGCAAAGTGTTGCAAAGCAAAGGGCAGAAACAGACGGAATAAATGGTGCGTTTTCAGGGTTGCCGAAAGGCAGAACACAAACTCCCATAGCAAAACTTGTTGTAAGAATAATCATCCACCAAGGTGCAGATGCAGGTAAAAGCAAAGCGACACTCATACCAATTATAAAAGAAAAGTGTGATTTTGGTGGAAAATCAATGTTTAAAAACTTTTTTCCGATTACAGTAAAGAACCAACACGTAACAAGGGAAATTATTACATTGATAATTGCATTGAAGCCGTGAAGAAAAACGGACACAACAAAAGGAACACACAACATAAGGGTGTAATCCCTCATTACGGTGCGCTTAACTTCATCTGTTAACTTTTGAGATATATTAGTGTCAACCAAACATATCCCTCACTTTTCCAATATTTATTTATTGCACTTGACCTGTCCCTGTAATATTATGAAATAGAAGCATTTACAAGGAGGCAAAGGAATGATTTTTGAATCAATTAATGATAATGTAATGTTGTTGGAATTATCAGGAGATGAAATGGATAAATATCATCTTACATACGATATATTGAACGATAATGAAAAGGCAAAATCCGCATTAAAAGCACTTTTGTATAGTATTGATAAAAAACATAAGCTTTTAAAGGGCGAAAAAATCCTTGTAGAAGCAATGCCCACAGATAATGGCGGATGTTTTTTCATTCTTACCTTTTCGCAACGAAGAAAAATCGTCTATAGGATAAAGAAAAATAATATTTCAGCAATTTTTTATACGGATAGTTTAGACAATATGCTGGATTTCTTGTCAGTTGTGAGAAAAAGCCGTATAACAGAGCAGAAAACAGAAGCATATTCAAACGGTAACAGTTATTTTCTTTACATTCCAAAAACAAGTAACGAATTAAACACATTAATTTGTGAATACGGAGAAAATGCCGAAAAAATCAATTATGAATGGTTGAAAGAATACGGCAAATTTCTCGGGACTATTTATTTGCAGTAATTTTCTTCTGCAATTTTCTTGAATTTTTCGATTG
The DNA here is from genome assembly GCA_045531435.1 of Candidatus Fimenecus sp. Taxonomy (GTDB): domain Bacteria; phylum Bacillota; class Clostridia; order Oscillospirales; family Acutalibacteraceae; genus Fimenecus. The sequence goes on along the minus strand of JAZSDZ010000129.1, from coordinate 17,082 downwards.
TGCCCTTACGGTCAACACTTGAGAAGATTGCATTACCTGAAACGAAAACATCAGCACCTGCTTTTGCTGCAATGGCAATTGTATTTTCGTTTATACCACCGTCAACTTCAATTTCACAGTTGAGTCCACGCTTTTCAATTTCATTTCTTAAAGCAGAAACCTTTACCATCATATCTTCCATAAAACTTTGGCCACCAAAACCGGGCTCAACAGTCATAACAAGTACCATTGAAAGCTTATCGAGATATGGGAAAATATCCTCAACAGGAGTTTTTGGTTTAACTGTAAGAGATGCCTTGACACCGTTTGCGAGAATTTTGTCGATAGTTTCTTCAATTGGTGAATCACATTCTGTATGGAAAGTGATAATATCAGCACCTGAATTGCAGAAATCGTCAATGTATTTAAGTGGCTCACTAATCATAAGGTGAACATCAAAAGGCACATCAGTTGCTTTTCTTATACACTTCACAAGAGGAGCCCCTAAAGTGATATTCGGAACAAAATGCCCGTCCATAACATCAATGTGCATATAGTCTGCACCACAGTTTTCCATATCCTTTAATTCTTCTGCCATTCTGCCATAGTCACATGAAAGAATGGATGGTGAAATTTTCATCATAATAACTCCTCCAAAACAAAGTATAATCAATATATTTTAACATAGATTGAAGTGAAATACAATATTTATTATGGCATTTCATAGGGGGCGGTGTGTTCTATGTAAATCTGTTTGATAAAATATAATTTATCGCTCTCTTTTGATTGCGTTTTCTTTGACTCTCTCTGACGTGCAAGAGTAAAATGAAAGTAGACATAAAAAAGTGAAGTCTAAAAAGACTTCACTTTACTTTGTTATCTGTTCTGTCTAAAAGAAAATCTACGCTGACACCGTAAAAATCAGCTAATGTAATAAGTACCTCTGCAGTAAGCGCAATGACACCAGTTTCGTACTGTGAGTATGTGTTTTGAGAAACATTTAATACTTTTGCGACATCACTTTGTCGCAAATCATTATCTTCACGGATGGCTCTCAAGTTCTTGAATACCAAAATAATCACCCTGAAATATTATGCCGTATCTGTATTTCAGATATTGACTTTTATCTGTAATACAGATAAAATATATGGTGAAATGTTGTGTACCTATAGTTTACACAATGAATTTTTACGAAAAAGGGAGAAAGAAAATGAAAAAAACAAAAAAAGCATTATCGGTCTTTTTGGCATTATTAATGATTATGTCAATCATTCCAATGTCAAGTATCACGGCAAGTGCGACATCGCGCACACCTGACGAGGCAATAGGGTGGTGTCAATCAGAACTCGGACATTCATTAGATTATGATGGTTATTATGGTGCACAATGTGTTGATTTAATAGCTTTTTATTATCAGTGGCTTGGTGTTACCACTCCTGGTGGTAATGGTTGTGACTACGCACATAATGCACTTCCAAATGGTTGGACAAGAGTTCAAGGCGGTCAACCACAAAAAGGTGATATTCTCGTTTATTCAGGCAATTCAGCAAATCCTGCTGGTCATGTTGCTATTTATGAATCTGATTATTCGCAATATCATCAAAATTTTAATGGACATTCTTATGTTGAGAAGATTACAACCATAAGATACAATGGATTTAGCAATCCTTATTGGGGATACATAAGACCTAATTGGGGGTCAGGTAGTAGCCCTTCTACATCTTATTTTACATCAGTATGGGTTGACAATGTAACTGAAACGGATGCTACAATTCATGCAACAATAACAGGTACTAATCTTTCAACTTGTGGTTTCTATATTGGTAAATCTCAAAGTGCAATGGAGAAAAGAACAGAAACTGTAAATGGATATGTTGAGAATATATGGTACACACTGAGTTCAGACTATGGTACATTACAGCCGAGTACAACATATTACTATAAGTTTTTTGTTACAGTTGGTGGTACAGAGTATTGTTCAGATGTAAAAACATTTAAAACATCGGGCAATACTTACACAATTTCCTATAATGCAAATGGTGGTACGGGTGCACCGGCAAGTCAGACGAAAGCACAAGGTACTACATTAATTATAACGGAAACAGTACCAACAAGAAAGGGTTATACTTTCCTTGGTTGGTCAACAAGCAGTACAGCTACAAAGGCAACCTATACCGCAGGTAGTCATTTTACAACAGATGCAAACACAACTCTTTATGCTGTTTGGAGAGCTGACGAATATAGTGGAATTTGTGGAGAAAACGTCACATGGCATCTTAATGTAGGCACAGGTGTTATGACTATTTTCGGTAATGGAGCTATGGATGGTTATGCTTATTCAGATGATCAACTATGGTATGATTATAGAGAATTTATTAAAACAGTTGTTATTAATGAAGGTGTAACAAAAATTAGTAGATATGCATTTGCTAGTTGTCAAAATATTACAAGTATAACAATTCCTGAGGGTGTTATAACAATTGATTATGGAGCATTTTCAGAATGTACGAGCCTTACTAAAATAACAATACCTAATAGTGTTACAAAAATTGGAGATTATGCATTTTTTAAATGTACGAGTCTTACGGACGTAACAATCTCAGATAGTTCAGTATCAATTGGTAATAGTACATTTTATGGTTGTGATAATATTAAAAATATCTCATTTGGGAAAAATGTAACTTATATTGGTGATATCAATATATCGGAAACATCACCTTATTATAATGATAAATCCAATTGGAAAAATGGAGCTTTATACATTGATAGTTATTTAATTGAAGTTGATAAAGAAAATATTGAAGGAGAATTCTTTGTACCTGATGGTACAAATATTATAGCAGGTTCTGCATTTATAAACTGCGAAAAATTAACGAAAGTAGTAATCCCAGAAGGCGTAAAATCTATCGGAATTCAAGCATTTGCCCAATGTCCACTACTTGAAACTGTAATACTTCCAGATAATATAACAATTATTGAAACTCGTATGTTTTACCTCTGTACGAGCCTTACTGAGATAATAATACATAACGGTGTGACAAAAATAAAGGATTGGGCGTTTTATGGATGTAAAAGTCTTGCTGAGATAACAATACCTAATAGTGTTACAAAAATTGATACTGATGCTTTTGAATATTGTAGTGGCTTAACGGATGTATACTATATCGGAACAAAACAACAATGGGATATGATAGATATTGACTATACCACTAACGGAAACAGTAATATAGATTTGAAAAACGCAACAATCCATTATTGCGAAGAAAGAATAGAAAAACAGCCAACTTGTGAAGAAGATGGATATACAGCAGGTTTATATTGCACTGAATGTAAAGAGTTCGTTAAGGATGCACAGGTGATTCCTGCCACTGGACATAATTATAATTCAGTTGCAACAAATCCAACTTGCACAGAAAAAGGTTATACAACATACACTTGTTCTTGTGGTTATTCATTCAAGAGTGATTACGTAAATCCTCTTGGTCATACATATAATTCGGTAATAACACAGCCTACTTGCACAGAAACTGGTTACACAACATATACTTGTGCTTGTGGAGATTCATACGTAACCAATGAAACACCTGCAATAGGTCATAGTTACAGAAATGGTGTTTGTATAAAATGTGGTGAGGCTGAAGCAACAACTCCAAGTGAACCCGATACACCTGACGAAGAGTTTTCAATCAACATTCAACGACCATCACGAACAACTATCAGACATAATGACGGAATTATTCTCCATGCAAATGTTGAAGGAGAACTTCCTGAAAATACAAGTGTTGTATGGTATATCAGTAATGACAATTTCGATGCCGGATATCTTGATGATGGTATGAGTTGTGTGTTTGTATCTAAAAATAACGGATACACATCAATTTATGCTGTTATTGAAGATGCAGACGGAAATGAATTGGCAGTTGATAGCATTGAATTGCGTTCAAAAGCGGGTTTCTTTGATAAAATCGGTGGTTTCTTCCGTAGCTTATTCGGCAGTACAAAGATTTATGAAAACTAAAATTTAATGTATATTCTTGGGCGGATGGAGACATTCGCCCTTGTTTTTTCAAAAATAACAGTACGGCAGAGTTTTACTCCGCCGTACTGTTATAGTTTAAGTTTATATTTTTAATTATTTTACACCGCACCTAAGAATTCTTCAAGGCAGAGGTTTTGTTCTTTCATTTCTGTTGCCACATCAATGCCAACATATCTCCAATGCCAAGGCTGATAAATCATACCGGTAATACTGGTTTTATCTTCAGGATAACGAAGGATGAAACCGAAATTATGAGCATTTGCTACAAGCCACTTGTATTCGTTAGTTGATGAGAAACCTGCACTTGCGCTGATTACATCAACTGCAAGTCCTGCGCCGTTTTCACTGCATCCTGCAGGTTCAACTCGCATTTCAGCACTCTTCTTTGCCTCGGCTTCAGGTAATCCCTGAAGAAGAAATGCCTGAACTTTATTGTCGTAAATTGTTTTCTGACGCTGATATCCACAATATCCCGAATAAGGTGTCAGTACAATATCTTCGTTTAAGGCTGCATTGTACATCTGTCTGTATGCCTCTGCAACTCGGATGTCTGCTGTAACAGAGCTACCTTCAACGACTACAGCGGTCATAGGTGAATAGTTTTTATCAAGCGGATAATTCTTGTTGATAAGTGTCAACGACCAGTTGTCACTTGCCAAAATCTTTGAAGGATTGTAATTGTCCCATATTACAGGCTCACTTGTAGTTGTTTCCACAGGTTCTGTGGTAATTTCCTCAACAGGTTCGGTAATTGGTTCTGTTGTGGTTTCAACAATTGTTGTTGGCTCGTCAATGTGTGCAGAGTTATAATCTCCACCACGACAAAAGGCAATATAGAGAATTGTAAGTGTACCTAAAATCACTAAAAGTGAAATTAAAAGAAATTTACGGATTTTTAACTGCATTTTTTTCATATATCTGTTCCTAAAATTTTATTTTTATAATGTAATAGTTTAGTCTTTTTTTCATCTAATGTCAATATTTGCGAAAATTTTAAAATTAATAGTGACTTAATAAAAAAAGTGTGCTACAATATTACAGTATATATGTATATTATGGGAGGTCTGTAATTTGAAAGCATACGAAAGTCATCCTCACTTTTCATCAAAGGTTCGTGAGTGTTCAAATTTTGCTATCAGAGAAATAAAGAAAGTCTGTAAGGAAATCGGCCCTCGTCCTGCTGGTTATGAAGGCGAGAAAAACGGTCAGGATTATGTTGAAAAACTTATGACTCCGATTGCCGATGAAGTTAAAAGAGAAAACTTTACATTAAGCCCTAAAGCTTTTATGAGCTGGGTTATGATTGACGGCATTTTGGCACTCGTTGCTGCAGTGCTTGGAATTCTCTGTTTTGCTCTTAATATGCCTGAAACAGTAGAATTGGTTTTAAGAATTGTTTCTATTGTTCTTGTTGCTCTTGCAGTTTTCTTCCTTTTAGGAGAATTCCTTTTCTATAAGGAAGTGCTTGATGTGTTCTTCAAAAAAGAAGAATCAAGTAATGTGATTTGTACAAGAAAAGCGGCCGGTGAAACAAAGAGAAGAATCATCATCGGTGGTCATATGGATACTGCATATGAATGGAGATATACATATCTCGGTGGTCCGAAGCTCGTTACAACAGTTGTTGTTACTGCAATTTTAAGCCTTCTCATTACATTAGGTCTTTCAATAGCAGGATTTTTTGTTGAAAACCGTACAGCAGAGATTGTATTGATTGTTGTTCAGGCTCTTGCAATTCCATCACTCATTTCAGTAATGTTCTTTGTGAATTGGAAATTGCCTGTTGATGGTGCTGCTGATGACCTTACAGGTGTGTTTACTGCAATGGCAGCACTCCTTTACTTCAAGCACAATGATATCCGCCTTGAAAATACAGAAATCGTTGCAGTTTCAGTAGGTGCTGAAGAAGAAGGTCTTCGTGGTTCAAAGGCATTTGCAAAAGCTCACGCTGACGAATACAAAAATGATGGTGTTGAAACAGTATTTATTGCTCTTGATACACTTCGCGACTACGACTTTATGGGAATTGTCACAAAGGATATGACAGCAACAGTTGGTCTTGATAAACAGGCTTGTGCTCTTATGAAAAAGGCTTCTGAAAATGCAAGTGTTCCTGTTAATTTTACAACAACTCCATTAGGTTCAACTGATGCTGCTGCAATGCAACAAGGTGGAATAAAATCTGTTGCATTTACAAGTATGGACCCTGCTCCTGCAAGATATTATCATACAAGAGATGATAATGTAAGTGTTCTTGACATGAAAACTCTTGAGGATTCACTTAAGGTTGTACTTGAAACAGTCTTCTTGTTTGATGAACAGGGACTTAAGGACAGTTATTAATTTCACCGGAAGGGGAAAATGTAAAATGAGAAAGAAAATTTTTAGAATTATCGCAGTTGTGTTGGCAATTACAATGCTTGTTATATCATTTGCAGGTTGCAGCACAAGTGAGGTAAACAGACCTGTTGCAGTTGAAGAAAAAACTGATTTGGGTGATGTTTATTTTGAATTCACATACGGAGAATTAAAGGAAGTTCTTCCCGGTGATAAACTTGCAACACTCTACGAGAATTTTAATAAAAAGTCAGATGACAGAGTTGTTAAGCTTTCATACCATGAGCTTGTTTCAAAATATGGTTCAGAAGAATATTTTGACAAACTTCTTGCTCTTATTTCAGATGAGGAATGGGTACAGTTTACAAGCAACCAGCAGGCAGTTCTTGACTATTTCAATGATATGATTAATGATATCAAGACTACTGGTTCTGCAAGGGTTTCATATAGTGAAAATTTCTGGATTAACCACGGTGGCAGCGAAGGAACAAATGAAGATGGTTCTGTAAGCTATAAAAATGTTACAGTTTTCTTCAAGGATACAGAAGGTAATCTTCTTGATGACCAGCCAAAATTACGTGCAGCATTTCGTCTTTATGCAGATACAGCTCTTAAGGATATTGGCTCATTCCTTATGAATCTTTCACAGGAGGATGCAACTGAATTTAATGCAGATTTAACTGACGTGATTTATCCTCTCGGTGAAAAGAATGCAAGTACATTGACACTTGGCGACCTTTACACAGACGAAGCAACAAAAACATTCCCAATATACACATCTGTTGTTCCTACTATGGTTCACGACCTTGCTGAAGATGGTAGTAACTTGGAAGATGAAGATGGTGAATATGTATTTGTTCCATCAGAACTTTACAGAACAATCAATATGGTTGTTAAACCTGAAGAAGCATGTGTAAAAAAGGCATTTACAATCCGCCAAAAAGACGGAATTATGGAACAGTTCAAGGTTGCAGAAACATATCTTAAGCTCAACTCATTTGAAATTGCTTTTGCTCCTTGTAAAATCACAGCAGGTATCAATGCTGTAACAGATGAAATGGTATATACAACATATGAAAAAAATATGATTATCACAGCAAACATCACATTTACAGGTGCTTTAGCTGAATACGGTACAGTAGTTGTTGAATTCCCATGCACATCTTCTCTTACATATAACTTCGGTTGGCAGGTAGAAGAATAAAGAACTCAACAGTTTTAACGGAGATGCTTTTTAAAAAGTGTCTCCGTATTTTTGTTGACAAGTTGTTTAATAAGGAATAAAATAAATTTGTATTATATATCATTTGAAATGGGGTAAGGAAATGAAAAAGCTTTTATCAGTATTTTTCGCAGTAATTATGGTGTTTTCATCTCTTTCTCTTTTTGCCTTTGCAAAGGAAGAGGAAATAGTACCTGTTGTTGTGCTTCAGGGTTATTCGGGACCAACACTTGTTTATGCTAATGAGAATGGTGAGCCGATTATCGACCATGAAACAGGTGATGTAGTAAAAGCATGGCCACTTGATTTTGAAAAAATCGGTCAGCAGGTTATTGAAGCGTTGCCGGGAATGATGACAGGTAAGTTTATAGGTGAAGATGCTATCGTTGAAGCTCTTACTCCTATTCTCAAGGATGCTCTTATGCCACTTGTAATTCTTGAAGACGGCACATCATGGCAGAACCTTACATATTATCCGAAGGGTGCTGCTGCAACTCAAGTTTCTGCACTTATTGAAAAGGATATGAAAGAATACATCCCTGAAAGTATTTTTGTTGAGGAAGCTGTTAATCGTGTTGGTGCTGAAAATGTATTCGGCTTCACTTTTGACTGGAGAAGAAGTCAGGTTGATTATGCAAAAGCCCTTGACGAATATATTGAAGAAGTAAAAGAAATTACCGGCAGTGACAAGGTTGATATTATGGGACTAAGTCACGGTGGTCAATATGGCACATCATATCTTTATTACTATGGTGATAAGGGCAATGTGAGAAATGCAATTCTTGCTAATCCTGCAACGGGTGGAACAACTCTTGTCAGCACCCTTTTAATGAATGAGTATGTTGATATAGATTTACAACAGATTATGAAATTTGTTGAGTATTCATTCGACGTGGAAGAAAACATAGATTGGATATTCCGACTTCTTTCTCTTGATAATATTGTAAGTGCTGCAAATCGTATTCTTCAGGATGAAAGAATACAATACCGTGCATCAAATTTCCCGTCACTTCTCGATTTTATACCTATGGACAGATTTAATGAGGTTGTTGAACATGTAGGATTAAATCCGGAAAAAAACGGTAAGATTTATTATGATACGGTAAAATATCATACAGATGTTCATACAAATACTAATCTTGCAGATAAATTTGCAGAATTGCAGAAGAACGGTGTCAAAATCGGCTATATAGTTGGTTGTGGTTATGCCGATTGCAGTGGTGTAGGTACAAACTCTGATATACTTATTGATACATATCTTTCATCTGGAGGTGCTTTCTGTGCACCATTCGGAGAAACATTTGAGACCGGTTATGTTCAGCAAGGTAAAATATGCAATAATCCTGCACACTATCATGTTTCTCCCGGCTTTAACATTGATGCATCAACAGGTGCATTGCCGGATTCTACCTGGTATGCCGTAGGTCAGGGTCATGGTCAGTATTTCAATGAACCATACACAAGAGAGATTGTATGTGAATTTCTTTGGGGAAACTTAGAGACGGTCTTTGATGATGAACGATATCCGCAGTTTAATTATACGCAAAAAGGTGCAGATAATATTTATCTTTACTTCAATAATACAGATGCCGGTTATCACTCTTCCGCTGATACAGAATTGATTATTGAGAATTTGTCTTATGGTTCACCATTACGTATTATCGGTATCAGAATTAATGGTGCTGAGCTGAATTATGATTATAAAATCAATGCTGTGATTGATGTATCAGAAAAATATATAGTGAAAATAAACAATGTTTCTCCTGAAACAGCAGATAAACCATTTGAAATTGTAGTTTCATATATGATTGAAAATACAACACATACAATTGCGGTTAAGGAATTCAGCTTTACTGCAATAAGTGATGATGAATTGGTAATGTATCCGCATCTTGCAAGGAAGGTTGTAAATGAAGATGTTGAGCCTTCTCCTGAAGAAACAACAACAGAAACTCCTGTACAGCCTGAAAAACCAACTGAACAACCTGAAAAGGAAGAACAGGAAACAGAAAAACCAACAATAAAACCTGACGAGCCAACTACTGAAAACATAGATGAGAACTATATAACAGATGTTGAAATCCCTGATACGGACAGTGTAAAAATGCCTTCAGTTATTGTAGCCTTTGCAGTATGTGGAATAGCATTAGGTACAACAGCGGTAGTGGTCAAGAAAAAGAAAAATAAATAAAAATCAAAGATGGTGTGAAATAATTTACACCATCTTTTTATACAGTAAATAACACCATCCTTTTCTATTGCATTATTATTTCTATTTTGGTAAAATAGATTAATATTCATTTTTGGCGGTGTCACAATGGGTTTTATTCCATTTAATTCAAGAGATTTGTTTTTTAAAGATAAATTCGGCAGTGTTTCAGCAGGTGAAAAAATTCATTTTCGCCTTTGTATGCCACGCTCTTTTTGTTGCAACAAAGCAATTTTGCTTATTCGTCGTGATGACGGACATTATGAGGAAAGAGATATGCTTTGGGCAGGTATGTGTGGTGATGATGCGGAAATCTGGGACATTCATACTGAAATAGAAATTGAAGGTCTTTATTGGTATCATTTCGATTATTGCTCATCTTATGGCAGAAGCTCTGTTCTTCAGGCTGAAAACGGAATCGGTGGTTTTGCGGGTTCATATTCTGCACGAAAAGACTGGCAGTTGACAGTTACCGAAAAGGACTTTACAACACCTGATTGGATTAAAGGCGGTATCATCTATCAGATTTTTCCTGACAGATTTTATAATTCGGGTGAGAAAAAGAAAAATGTGCCAACAGACAGAGTTATGCGTAATGATTGGGGAAATGAGCCTGAATGGCGACCAACACCTGAAGGAAAAGTGCTTAACAATGACTTTTTCGGTGGTGACTTAAAGGGAATTCAGGAGAAATTGCCTTACCTTAAATCATTAGGTGTGAATTGTATATATCTTAATCCTATTTTTGAATCACATTCAAACCATAGATATGATACAGCCGATTACAGCAAAATTGACCCTGTTTTAGGCACAGAAAAGGATTTTAAAAATCTTTGCAAAGAGGCTAAAAAACAGAATATTCATATCATTCTTGACGGTGTATTTTCTCACACAGGTGACGACAGCATTTATTTTAACAGAAAAGGCAGATATGACACTTTAGGTGCTTATAATTCTCCTGAAAGTCCATACTATAAATGGTATAAGTTTACAAATTATCCTGATAAATATCAAAGCTGGTGGGGTTTCGTAACCTTGCCTGAGGTAATTGAAGAAGGGGAAGAATATCGTGAATTTATTAATGGCAAAGGTGGAATTATAGAAAAATGGCTCAACGCAGGTGCTGATGGTTTTCGTCTTGATGTTGCTGACGAGTTGCCTGATATTTTCATTGATGAGCTTTGTGCAAGGCTTAAAGCTACGAAAAAAGATGCACTTCTTATGGGCGAGGTTTGGGAAGATGCTACAACAAAGCACAGTTACGGTAGTCGTCGTCGTTACCTTCTCGGCAGTCAGTTTGACTCTGTAATGAATTATCCTTTTGCCAATGCTATACTCGATTTTTGTCGTAATGGCAAGGCAGAAGCATTTATGGAAACTGTAATGCAGATTGTAGAAAATTATCCTAAACAGTGCCTTGATGTTATGATGAATCATATCGGCACTCACGATACGGAAAGAGCAATTACGAAAATCACAGGTGAGTCCTGTGAATATCGTGACCGAAACTGGCAATCAAGTCATTTTCTTGACCAGGATAAGTATGCAAAAGGTGTTAAACTCCTGAAATGTGCTGTTGCATTGCAATATACTCTTCCCGGTGTACCTTCTGTTTATTATGGTGATGAAGCAGGTATGCAAGGATATAAAGACCCGTTTAACCGTGGCTGTTATCCTTGGGGTAAGGAAAATCAGGAGCTTGTTACTTTCTATAGAACAATGGGTGAAATCCGTACTGAAAATAGAACATTTTCAAAAGGTCATTTTTCACCTGTATCTTCAATGCTTGGCTGTGTAGCATATCGTCGTCATGATGAAAATGGTGATATTATGGTTATTGTTAATCGAAATGAGCACTCAATAACATATCATTTGCCTGATTTTTATCATAATGCAAAAACGCTTTATGGAGATAATGTTCAGAATGGCGAAATCAATATTGACGGATGCTCTTTTGTAATCCTTTCCTTGTAAAAACAAGATATATATGGTATTATTTATATAAGTAAATTTTGGTGGTTAAAAATGACTAAAACATTTGGCTATTTATCTAAAAATCAAAGAATACTGTGGATAGTTCTCCGTGTAATTATTTTATGCTGGGGAATCTATGGTCTTTTCCATGGTTCTGTTGTTGAATTTTTAGAGGCGATTTTTGCAATCATTTTTACTCACCTTTGGGACTTTTTTCAGATTTTTGGAAATAAATCTTTTATAATCGAGGTTGAAGCATCAACACAGACAATGCTTTCTCTTTTTATTTTTATCGGTGTCTGTGTGGGTTCTACAATTAATAACAGAACAACATTTGAGCATTTTGATATTGTGACTCATTGTGCATCAGGCGTTCTTTCCGCTTGGTTTGGTTATGATTTTGCAAATATTATTTATCGTAAGCGTGGCGATTTAGGTCCTGCAATGTCCTCACTTTTTTCATTAACATTCGCACTTGGTATTGCTGTTGGCTGGGAAGTGTATGAATTTACAATGGACAGTCTTTACGGAATGACACTCCAGAAGGGCAATACTGACACAATGGTTGATTTTATCAGCTGTGCAATTGGCGCAGTTGTAACTATGTTGATTGTTGCCTTTTTGCGAAATGGTTTAATTGGAAAGGACAAGGAAAAGGTTAAAGAAGAACGCCTTCTTGAAAAAGAGAAACGACTTTTAAAGGATAAACTATACAAGGATTATCTCCAATCAAAGGAGGACGCAGAATGAAAAAGGTAACCGCATTAATTCTTGTTGCAGTTATCTGTGCATTGTCATTTGCATCTTGTTCAGGTCCTGCAAAAGTAAGGGTGAATGGCACGAAAATCGACAACGAAGTGTATGCATATTTTGATGATTTATATGACGGAAACAAGAACGAAATTAAAAAAGCCATTTCAAGATATGTTACAATTAATTCGGAATTTTATAATAGAAATTTATCGTTGACTCCTGCACAGAAATCGGCGCTTTCTGTAAAAGTTGATGACTTGTGGCACTTGTATGGTGTACATTACAGCAAAAAGAATATTTCAAGACAGACTGTGTATAAAATAGAAACTTCAAAATTTTGCGAAGATGCATTGCTTGACTATTATTATGGTCAGGGTGGCGTTGAGCCTGTAAGTGAAGACACATTGAAAAAGTATTTCAAAACACACTATATTGCTATTTCTTTTGCTACGGGATATCTTTTCAATATTGACGAAACGGGCGCTACTGTGCCTATGACTGACTCGGAAAAAGCAGTTATCATCAATGCTTTTGCAAAATCGGAAAGTCTTGTTAATACAGGAACGCCTATCGAGGCATCTATGGATAATGAAGTCCGTAATACAATTATTAATTCTTATGATGACGGAAGCTTTCCTAGTGGATTTTATAAAGAGGTGTCAACAATAAATGTGGGCTCTGCCCGTACAGTTTCTTTTAATGATTATGTTTTCCTTGTTCAGCGAGTAGATGTTTTTGATGAAACATACGGATATTATAAGGATTACAGAACTCAATGCTTAAGAGATTTAAAGGGTAAAGAGTTTGAAAAAATGATTGACAACTGGTCACAAAGTTATAAAATAAACTAAAAGGCAGAAAACTCTGCCTTGAATATGCCTCCTTAGTTCAATGGATAGAATAAATCCCTCCTAAGGATTAGATGTGAGTTCGATTCTCGCAGGGGGTGCCAGAACGAACAATAGGACTTGGAAAAACTCCAAGTCCTGTTGTTATATAATATTTGGTTTTATTTATTTTCGTTATGCTGTCCGTAGTGTGTATGTTCTCTTGTTTTTGCTTCTTCAAGTTTTTCCTGACGACGATTAAGTACATTCGGTGATTTTGCTTTGATATCACCTGCGGCCTTCAATGCTTCGCGAGTCGTAACAGGGCCAAAGACTTCATAAATCAACACTGCGAAGAGTGTTATGTTTCGGATAAGGTTTCCTTGTTCACCTAACTGCATAGCAGTTGCACACATTCCAAGTGCTACACCTGCCTGTGGGAAAAGCGTAATGCCAAGGTATTTACATATTTGAGGACTACATTTAGTTGCTTTTGCGCTGATAGCAGCACCGAAATACTTACCAAAGCAACGGAAAAGAATATATACGATGCCAATGATTACGATTGCACCATCAAGGAATACATTGAGTTCAAGCTCTGCACCACTGATTACAAAGAACAATGCAAAAAGAGGTGAGGTCCATTTGTCAGTTGCCCCCATAAGGTCGTGAGAAAGAGGACAAAGGTTGCAGAAAATTGTACCCAACATCATACAAACTAAAAGTGATGAGAAGCCGATATGTACAGGTCCGATATGGAAATCGAACATTGTAAGTGCAACAGTAAGGAATACAAATGCGATTGTCATATTGAGACGATTTGTATTTGAATTGAATAACTTTTCAAGTTGAGTAAGCAACCAACCCATTATTGAGCCGAGAATAAGTGAAAGTACAATTTCAATTAACGGATTAACAACAATTGAGAATAAATCGACTTCGCCACTTACCAAAGTTTTTGAAATACCAAAACTTACAGCAAAGACAATCAAACCAACAGCGTCGTCCAATGCGACGATTGGAAGAAGCAGACTTGTCAAAGGTCCTTTTGCCTTGTATTCACGGACAACCATAAGTGTTGCTGCAGGGGCAGTTGCTGTTGCGATTGCACCCAATGTAAGTAACTGTGGAACAGTCAGTTTGTCCGGCATAATAAAATGAACCACTAAAAGTGCAAAGTCAACAAGCAATGTGGCTGTAAGTGCCTGAAAAATACCGATAACTGTTGCTTGTTTACCTGTCTTTTTCAATTCTTCAAGACGGAATTCATTACCGATAGAAAAAGCAATAAAACCTAATGCAACTTCGGAAATTAATGATAAATGTTCAATTTGATTTGCTGAGTTAAAGCCTAATCCGTTAATTCCAAGAGCACCAAGGCAATAAGGACCGACCAAGACACCTGAGATTAAGTATGCAGTAACTGCAGGAAGATGAAAACGCTTAAAAATACGAGTCATTAAAAGACCTGTTAAAAGCGCTATTGAGATAGATAATAGTACCATAGTTTATTCTCCTTTTTTGACTACTCCGAATTATACTCCCACAATACATAAAATGCAAGAATTTTTTAATGCTTTTCCAAATATTTTGGCTTTTTATTTTTGCAAGTTTGTGGTATAATAAATAAGATAATTCAGAATTGGATGTGAATTATGTGAAGATTGTGTTGTTGACTGCACTCGGAGTTGGCGGAGCATCGATTATCGGTGCATTATTTGGTTTCATATTTAAAAGAATCAGTCATAAATTTAGTGATATTGTTCTTTCCTTTGCTGCAGGGGTTATGCTTTCTGCATCTGTAATCGGACTTATTCTTCCGTCACTTGAATATGGCGGTAAGATGCCGTTGCTTGTAACTATTGCAGGTGTTTTCTGTGGTGCATTATGTGTCAATCTTATTGACAAAATTGTGCCGCATCTCCACAGGCTTACAGGAGTTGATACAGAAACCCATCCTGATGCACAGAAACAACTTAATAAGGTTTTGCTTTTCGTAATAGCTATTGCCATACATAATTTGCCCGAAGGAATCGCAGCAGGTGTTGGTTTTGGTACAGGAAATATGAAAGATGCCATTGTTATTGCAGGTGGTATTGCCTTGCAGAATATTCCTGAAGGTATGGTGATTATAGCACCTATGTTGGCTACGGGAATGAGCCATAGAAAGACATTCCTTATTGCAATTATTACAGGTGTTGTAGAAGTTGTGGGTACATTGTTGGGATACTTCGCGGTTAGTGTTTCAACAGCAATTCTGCCTTTTGCATTGGCTTTTGCAGGTGGCACAATGCTCTATGTAATAAGTGACGAAATGATACCTGAAACTCACGCTCACGGTAGTGAACGAGGTGCAACATATTCGCTGTTGGCAGGTTTTTGTTTAATGCTTATATTTGATGTATTATTAGGATAGGAGAGTTTAAAAATGATAAAGAATATTGGTGTAAATTACCACAGCATTGACCTTTTTGAAGGTCAGTATATTGTGCCGAATGGTATGGCATATAACTCATATATAATTGAGGATGAAAAAATCGCAGTTATGGATTCTGTTGATGCTAAATTTAAAGATGAATGGTTTGATAATATTAAGAGAGAAATCGGTGACAAAGCACCTGATTATCTTATTGTTCAGCACATGGAACCTGACCATTCAGCAAATATCGACGAGTTTGCAAAGAAGTACCCGGATGCTACAATTGTTGCAACTGACAGAGCATTTGTAATGATGAACAAGTTTTTCGGTACAGATTATGCTGATAGAAGACTTGTGGTGGGTGAGGGCGATACATTAAATCTTGGTGAGCATACTCTTACATTCATAACAGCACCGATGGTACATTGGCCTGAGGTTATGATGACCTACGATAGTCACGAAAAAGCACTTTTCTCTGCTGATGGTTTCGGTAAATTCGGTGCTTTGGATGTAGAAGAAGACTGGGCTTGTGAAGCAAGAAGATATTACTTCGGCATTGTTGGTAAATACGGTGTACAGGTTCAGGCAGTTCTTAAAAAAGCAGTCGGACTTGATATTCAGACAATTTATCCTTTACACGGACCAATTCTTAAGGAAAATCTTGGTTATTACCTTGATTTGTACAACACCTGGTCATCTTATGGTGTTGAGAGTGAAGGGACTTTAATTTGCTATACATCTGTTTACGGTAACACTAAAAAAGCAGTTGAGATTTTGGCAGAAGAACTTAAAAATGCAGGTTGCAAAAAAGTTGCAGTAAACGACCTTGCTCGTTGTGATATGGCAGAGGCTGTTGAAGATGCTTTTCGTTATGGAAAAATCATTCTTGCTACAACAACATATAACGGTGACTTGTTCCCATTTATGAGAGAGTTTATCAATGAGCTTACTGAAAGAGGATACAGAAATCGTAAAATCGGTATTGTGGAAAATGGCTCATGGGCACCTGTTGTGAAGAATAAAATCGTCAAAGCATTTGAGCTTTGTAAGAATTTAGAGTTCGCTGAAAATATCGTAACAATCCATTCAGCAGTAAAAGAAGAAAATCTTGAACAGATTAAGAAATTGGCTGAAGAAATGAAATAATAGTTTACAGACGGGTCAAACGACCTGTCTGTTTTTTATTGCTCAAATATTAATTTTCTATTACTTTTTTAACATTTTGTTGACAAGAAAAAATTTTAAAGTTATCCTAATAGTATAAAATTGGTAATACTATACTTATCCGTTTATCATTTGCATGTAAATGCAAAATTTCACATC
>JAZSDZ010000040.1:0-7796 GCA_045531435.1 Candidatus Fimenecus sp. | reverse complement strand
TTGACAATTATTTTAAGAATACTGCGTATATTATATAAACATTACAAAAAAATGCAGGTGTATCTTTAGATACACCTGCATCAGTCTGTATAATATCAATTTTAAATATTTAATTTAGACACATTATTAAATAACATATTTTGCTACTTTTAGATTTATTTTAAATACAAAAGAACATACAAAAAAACAAATATAAAATGAGAGGGACTGACAAAAGTCAATCCCTCTTGTATAAACTAATTGTATATTGGGTTTTATTAGTTGAAGTATCTCTTAAGAAGTCCTTCAAATGCCTTGCCGTGTCTTGCCTCGTCACAGTAAATGGCTATATTTCAATAATTATAAAGTCTATCACACAATATAATCACACAATTTCAAAATTCTATATATGAAATTATTTACAAATTGTTTGGTTTTGCTTATTGTTTTTTCATAAATATTTTTCAATGAAAAAAATAGGAATTTGCTTATTATATCTTCTTATGTGCAGTGATAAGAGCTACTTTCATTTGAATTTCTGTAATCTCATTCTAGCCCATTTATCAGATAATCCACGTGCAAAATTAGATACAGGAACACCTTCAATTTTGTTGAGAGTATCTGCAACTTTTATTGATGCTTTTCTTTTTGAATAATCTTTTGATGACATCGCTATCTCTCCTTTTGTAACAATGGTAACATTATTATAATATAATTACAACAGTTTATTATGTATAAATCAAGGATATTTTCGTTTTAATAAATCATCTAATTGTTTGAGTTTTAATATGAATTTATTATTCTTTCTAGTAAAATTTTAAATTCTTTTTTATTGACATACTATCTCTTTAGAGATATAATATAAATGTGATAACTCTATAGAGATAGTCTAGAGGAGATGGTTATATGAGTAAAATTGTTTTATATCATGGTTCAATTGAAAAGATTGAAAAACCTTTTTATGGAAAAGGTAAGAAATACAATGATTATGGTTTAGGCTTTTATTGCACAGAACATATTGAACTTGCAAAAGAATGGTCTTGTAATGAAGGCGTAGATGGTTTTGCAAACAAATACGAACTTGATACAGATGGATTAAAGGTTCTTAACTTATCTTCAGAAGAATACACTATTCTGCATTGGCTTGCATTGTTGATGGATAACCGTAAATTCCGTGTATCAACTCCTGTTATGCGTAGGGGTGTAGAATGGTTAAAAGAGCATTTCTTAATTGATATTAGTGATTATGATTTAATAATAGGTTATCGTGCTGACGATTCATATTTTTCTTTTGCCAGAGCTTTTGTAAGTAATGAAATCTCATTGAAACAATTAAGTTACGCAATGCGACTTGGCAAACTTGGTGAGCAGTATGTATTAAAATCAGAAAAAGCATTTAATCAGATTGAGTTTAAATCTTGTGCATTAGCAGATAATACAATATACTACGCAAAGAGAAAAATGAGAGATGACGAGGCTCGAAATGCATTTTTTGAAAAACTTGAAAAAGACGATATTGATGGCATTTTTATGAGAGATATTATCAGAGAGGAAATGACGAGTGATGATGCACGCTTACGATGAAATGTATCTTAATGATGCAATGAGAAATTTAGGTGAAGCGTTTGACTATGCTTCAAATATTTTGCACATTTCGATGGATGATTTCCTTGATATGTTTATCATAAGTGGTCTTGCAGAGCAGTTTGCATCTGGTGTTCCTAAGTTTGTTTCTGGTCTTTCTGGAACAGAACTTGTGTGGGAAGTATTGTATCGAACAAGTGAAAGCAATGATTTCTTTGAACCGCAAACAGAATTCCAATATTCTGCAGAATATTGGTGTGGTTGGATTTTAGCTTTTTATCAATGGCATACAGGAAAAAACTTTAAAGAAATAAAAAAATATCTTCCTATGACTGAGATATATAAGTTATATCCAACTTTGCATGAGGCATCTGAAGAAAAATTTATTGATATTGCAAATTCAATTTTTCAACGCAAAAAATTACCTACAAATTTGCAGACTATTCGTAAGGCAGTAAATCTTACGCAAGACCAGCTTTCAGAAAAATCTGGAGTCACAAAACGAATGATTCAACAATATGAACAAAGAGTAAGAGATATAAACAAATCAACTGCAAGTAATCTTTTTGCATTGGCTCAGGCTCTTGGTTGCAAAGCAGAAGATTTAATGGAATAAAATTATTTGGGAGAATCTTTTATGAGCTTACTTACAACAGCAAGTGGAAAATCCGTATATCGAGGATATGAATATTACTTAGAAAATAAGGTTTTGTCCTGCAATCGGATTGATGATTTTGAATATGAAGGTATAGTCAAAGGCACTATGCAAGAACCATACAAGGTTCATATCAACCTTAATAAAATTCGTTCTTCAACTTGCGACTGTCCTTTCGCTAATGGAAGAAAAATATGTAAGCATATGGTTGCTGTTTTCTTTGCCTCCTTTCCAGATGAAGCACGAAAATATAAAGCAGAGTTAGATGCTTATTATAAGGAAGAGTAAAAACAGGAAGCAGAACTTGATGATATGATTCAAAAGTACATAAAGAAACTTTCAAAAACAGAACTGCAAGAAGCTCTATTACAAGTTTTATATGATGGTCCTGAATGGCAATTCGATAGGTTTATTAGAGAATACATTGATTATTAGAATATTTAGTATTTATATACTAATGTTTTTTGATGTGTATATTATAAAATCTATAACTTTAATTGACATAACAAAGTTTTATTAAAGCTAAATAACTATACAAATGCAGGTGCAACTGAGTTGCACCTGCATTTGTAGCAGAAAAAATTCTTTATAATAATTGATACTTTTTATTTTATTTCTTATGAATAAAACAGCTCCTTTGTATTAGTGCGATTTTTTTAGTTTATTGATTCAAAAATGTATGTTTGAGTTACCACTTTATTATTAGATAAAATATGTTTAATCTGATATAAAACATAAAAACTTTCTTTTTAATATTACTTATGATAAAATACTTTTGTCAGGAGATATAGAGTATATCCAGAACTCCTGATGAATGTGTGTTTACAATTGTTCCTGTGTATAAAGATAGAGAAACCTATACATATCAGCAGGGTCAAAGTAATAAGATAATGCTTATTGACGGAAAGTGGATGTTCTGTGAGAAATTCCATTATTCTTATAATCTAACCTGGAAAGAAAATATTATATGGATTGACTGATTTGTAAACAGGTTTGAATTAAAATGATTAAAAGTTTGAATATGTATGATAGTTTGTATATCCGTTTGTAAAGTTTGTTATATTTATAATGTATTTTTGAAAACAACACAAAGAATACACAACTTTTATATATCATTTAGTTGTAAGGAGTGGTGATTATGAATTATAAAGTTCTTTTAGCCGAGGATGAGAAAGATTTAAGGACAATTATAAAATTATATTTGTCTAATAATGGATTTGAGGTCGATGCGGTTTCAAATGGTGAAGAAGCAATCCTTTCTGTCAATAAAAAAATATACGATATCATTATTCTTGATATAATGATGCCTGTTTGCGACGGAGTGGAAGCTTGTAAGTACATCCGCAAAAAATACGATGTACCCGTTATTTTTCTTACTGCATTAAACCAGGAACAGGATATTGTAAACGGCTATGAGGTTGGTGCAGATGAATATGTTACAAAACCTGTTTCAGTGCCGGTTTTATTAGCAAAAATAAATGCCCTAATAAAAAGGTATCGCGGTCTTGTTGTTCAAAATGGAATTATAGGAACAGGAGAGTTAAGAATTGAGCTTGCAAGAAAGCTGGTAACCGTTGAAAATAAGATTGTAACCCTTGCACCCAAGGAATACGAATTACTGCTTTACTTTATGGAAAACAAAAACAGGGTTCTCACAAGAGAACAGATTCTTAATAGCGTATGGGGACCTGAATATGATGGTTATGACAGAGCGGTTGACACGCATATTAAAAAATTGAGAGCTGCCCTTGGTGCTTACGGAAATCACATAACCACAGTTATTAAACAGGGATATATGTGGGAGGAATAAAAATGAAAAAAAGATACAAATCACTTAAAATAAAGCTTTCCTGCATATTGGTTGCAATTATGGTGTTCGGTAGTGCGTTTTTTACATTATTTAGAGGAGTACAAGTCTTAAAATTGACATCACAGTATTCAGCGAACTTGGATGCAGTGGACACGGTTTCGGAAACAGAAAAGGTTGATGGTATTTCAAGAACATACGATATGATTAATTCAGTACCTAATTGGAGTTTGAACAGAAGAGGCTTTTACGGTGCACTTATATCACCTGAGGGAGAAACAGTTGTTGAGTCCGGTTATTTCCTTATTGTTGAAAAACGTTTGCATGATGGAGAAAATACGGATAGACGAATTATACCGTTAGAAGAAGATTTTTTGAGCAAAGGAACGATTACTTATTTTGGCGAAGATGAATATGATTATTCAACATCAGAAATAGACCAACTTTGGCTGTGGAACTGGACAAATATTGAAATAACAGGAACATGTGACCTGAATTATATTTATCCGGAAAAAATTAGGATATATATGGATGAAATGTGGTCGGAAGGTTATGTTGAATATGTTCTGAACGAAAATAAATGCCACCTTGGAACAGTAACGGTTGAAGAATGGTTGGATGGATACACATATGTGACACAACAACAAGCGGGTTCATATCCCACACCTGCAATGGTTGAGTTAGAACCGGGAGAATTTCAGACCAACTTCAGTTCACCTACTAAAAACTATCTTAATAGAAATTTTATGGATAAATGGCTTGATAAAGAAGCTAAAAGAATAAGTCAAGAGCTTTATAAACAGACTTGTGTTGAGGCAGCAGAGCGTGAAGAAGGATATATGTTTACGGGAAACGGACATGAGGGCTTGTTTACATCATACGATTATTTTTCTTCTGCAGGTAATGGATATTACGATTTACAATATGTGTTTGTGTATCATCCGATTTTAATCGCAATGGAAGATTTTTGGATGATTTATGTAATCTTATTTATTTTCACCTTGATTTCATTAATAATGATTTCTATATTAATAAATAAAGCATATAAACAACAATTAATCAATGAAACTAACCGTCAGGAACTGACAAGAGGTATTGCACACGAGTTAAAAACACCATTGGCAATAACTAAGGGATACATAGAAAACTGGCAATATCTTGAAGAAAATGAAAAAAAAGAAACCAAGGAAACAATAATTAATGAAATAGACCAGATGAACAGACTGGTAACTGATTTTCTTGAGTTATCCCGTTTAGAAGCGAAAAATAAGGAAATGCATTGGGAAGATGTTGATTTATATTCCCTTACACTAAGCGTAATCCAACGGTTAAGTCAAATTATTGAAGAACGCAAGCTCAATGTAACTGTGCATCCAGATAAATGTGAAAATGCAGAAAACTTTATTGTTGAAGCTGATTTGGAAATGATTAGAACTGCTATTGTAAACTATGTTTCCAATGCTGTTAAGTATGCAGACAAAGAAATTGTAATTAAACTTTCAGAAAAGAATAAAACCGTTGTGTTTGACATAGAGAATGACGGTGCGACTATGGATAAAAAGAAAATTTCAAGAGTTTGGGATGATTTTTACAAGGATAGCGAATATAATCGCAGTACCATAGGTAGCAGCGGCTTAGGTCTTGCTATCACAAAGAATATATTTATTTTGCATAATGCAAAATATGGATGTGATTGTGACAATGGTAAAACCCATTTTGTATTTGAAATAAATAAGAAAAGAAGCAACGGTTGAAAACAGAAAAAACGAATTAGGATTATAAAATAAAAGGAGAATTATTATGAAAAAAACAAACAAATTTTTATCAGTCTTTATGGCATTAATAATGACACTTTCAATTGTAAGCATCACAGCAGTTGCTGAAGAACCACTTTACTCTGTTGGTGATATTATTGAATTTGGTTCATATCCGCAAAGCGAAGTGACAGATGAAACACTTCTCGCAGAGTTAAATGCACAAACACTTAAGTGGATTTCTTATGATTATTATTCAGGGACAATTGATGAACAAGTACCCGGAGATTTTATGAAGTATGCTGATGTTACATATAACGAAGCAAAATATCGTGCTGTAACTTTCACAGATTACAGACCATTGGCTACAGCATATGGCACATCAGAAGACTATTCGTGTCAGCCTGCATGCGGATATGAAACAGGTATTGTATATTGGTTTATATATGAGCCAATTCAGTGGTGTATTCTTGACCCCAATGAAGGATTTGTTTTAAGTGAAACAATAATAGATTCTCAGGCATATCAAAACACAGTTTTTAGAAATAATAGAGTTTGGTACCAGGATTCATCATGCGAAAAACTCGCAAGTGATTATGAGGCAAGCTCAATAAGAGAATGGCTTAATGATGATTTCTACAACACAGCATTTACAGACGAAGAAAAGGCAGAGATTTTCAGTTCTGTACAGGAAAACACTTTGCTGTTTGATAGTGTTTATGATGGTGAAGCAACTAATGATAAAATATTCCTTTTATCTTATGATGATGTAACAAATGAGGAATATGGTTTTGTTTCTCACAAAAGAGAAGATGTATCTCGTCAAGCAAAAGGGACAGATTATGCAAAATGTCAGGGTGTTGCAGAAATTCCGACCGATATGTATTTTCCCTGGTGGTTACGCACAGGCGAAGAATACGGATGCTCAGGCTTTATTGCAGAAGAAGGAGGGAGCCATTCAGATGATTCTGCACCTTGTTGGACATGTGTTGGAGTTCGTCCTGCTATGAAAATGAATCTTAATCAGGATTTTGATGTAAAGAAAATTGGAGAAAGATTCAGCATTATGACTCCATCAAGAAATGAAATTCGTTATAAGGACGGAATTATTCTTCATGCTGAAGTTGAAGGTAATGCTCCTGCAGGTTCTTATATACGCTGGTATGTATATGACTATGAAATGTTCACAACACATGTTCTTGATAACGGGTATGCATTTGAAATTGTATCAGAAAACAAGGGTGATACCTTTGTTGAAGCAAAATTATACGATGAAGATGGAAATTATCTTGCAAGAGACACAATTATGATGCGTTCAGATGCAGGCTTATTTCAAAAATTTATAGGAATATTCCGTGTGCTTTTCAATAAAACAACAATTTATATGTATTAAAAATATGATGCAATTGGTAGGATAAGCATTATGAAAAATTTTGTTAAGGCTGTAATTGTCTTTATAATTGGTATCATAGGTGAGGCATATCTCTTTTTGCAACAACCGTATCATGAAATAATTTTTGCCGGACATCTTGACGGATTTTATATCTTGTTTCCACTCATGATTTTACCGTTAATAGGATTGGTAATAGGAATTTTTATCAAGAGCAACATTAAATATGCATTTGTTATTGTTACATTATTATTTTCCGTTCTGTTTATAATTAAGTATTTTATGGGAATTGATGAAATTTGTGTAGTATATGTACTTGCATATATGTTCAATACAGCTGTAGGTATCGGAATAGGCCACGGAATAAGAGTACTTGCACTTTCAATTACAGAAAAAATCCGTGAACACAAAAGCAAATAGAGAAAGGAGAGAAATATGAAGAAGAGCAAGGAAAATACGATTAACAATATGAAAGCCTCAGCATTTGGTGGTAAATGGCAGATAACAAGATTTATTCTTATTTTACTTCCGATTGTGTGGATATGCTTTCCGATGTATGATTATGTGAAAATTGAATCAGTTGATGCTCCTACGGAAAGTGGTGTGGTTTCATTCATTACACTTATC
>JAZSDZ010000028.1:0-4104 GCA_045531435.1 Candidatus Fimenecus sp. | reverse complement strand
CATATAATCCACCCCATAAACTACTTATATCGGGCATTTTTTAACTTTTCGTAAAATTCATATGGTATTACAAGATTACCTTTACCTATACCCATTGAAATGTCAGGTTTGTTATCACCATGAAAATCACTGCCACCACTCTGGAGCAGACCGTGTTCTTCAGCAAGCATCTTTGCAATTTTCTCTGTTTCCTGGTCATATAGGGAATATATTGTTTCCATTCCCACAAGACCGTTTTGTTTTGCAGTTTCAAGGAACTCATCAACTTCAGGGGTATCCATTCCAAGAAACGGATGAGCACATACAGGCACAGCACCTATTGAACTGAGATATTGTATAATTTCAAGTGCATTGAATCTTTTGGACGGAGTATAAAACTTATCGTCAGGAGATAACACCTTGTCGAAGGCCTCATTTATACTTTCAAAATACCCTTTTTCAACGAGTGCTTTTGCTATGTGGGCTCGGTTGATATATGCTCCGGCATTTTTTGATTTTATCTCGTCATAATCAATTATATATCCCCCATTACGAAGATTTCTGACAAGATTTTCGTTACTCTCTTCTTTAAAAACCTTTATTTTGCCCATCATATGGGATATTTCTTCAAACTTTTCTTCAGGAAGAAACAAGCCAAGGATATGTCGCTCTTTGTTATTAAATTCGGTAGAGATTTCGATTCCAGGTATGGTAATAACATCATTGTTTCTGCCTGCGTTAATAAAATCTTTCAGTCCGTCAACAGTATTATGGTCACAGAGTGCAACAGCAGAAATATTCTGCTTTTCAGCAAGAGAAACAAGCTCGGCAGGAGTCAATGTGCCATCGGAATACGTTGAGTGAACATGAAGGTCACATATCATAATATCACTTCCCTTTATGAATAATATTATATCACTTGCTTTTATGTTGTGAATTGTACTTTAGTGCAAAAAAGATGGCAGAGTTTTTACACCCTGCCACCATAAATTATTATTCGAATTACTGAACTTTAAACTGTTTTGCGAGACCTGAATCCTGCCATGTATCATAAGCTTCGACTTCAACAGGTGAATCAGATGTGAGAATGTATGTATTGGAAACTGTGACTGTCTGACCAGGTTCTACATTTTTTGAGAATGCAAGGTCTGAATCACAGAGTTCATTTGACTGACCTTCTACAAGTTGGATACCATCCTGATAAACTCTGAGGTCAACTGATTTGAAAAGGTCTGTTGAATCTTCACAATTGTTTGTGAATTCAAAATAAACTCTGATAAGCTTTGTATCTCTTACGCCATCAACAAATTCTGCATTTTTAATTGCAAAGCCATTCTTTACATCTTTCTTGTAATAGTCTGTGATTGTGCCACTTTCTGCCCAACCATTGTTGAAATCAGGAGCTGCAATTTCCTTTGCTACAAATGCTTCTTTTGGTGCACCAGGAAGTGCTGCAAGATCAAGTTCATAAGTAAGAACTGCAGTATCTGTATTATGTGCTGTAACTTCAAGTGCAACCTTACCTGTTTCAGCATTGAGTACATATTCACCAACGCAACGGATTGTCACACCCGGACGAACATTTTTCTTGTGGTTTTCAACTTCAGCAACATCCTCACCATAAACGGCTCTTGTATCATCAAGTTCTTCACCGTTCTGAGTAAGTGTAATATCATTTTTTTCGTCAGTAAAGCTTGTTGTGTAGCTTGATTCCTTATTTGTGAAATCAAAGTAAACACGAATAGCCTTTTCGCCATCTTCATCATCAAAGAGTTCTGCACCAACAAGTGCGAGTGCAAATGCACCTGATTTGTTTGACCATTCACCCTTTGCAAGAGATGTATCCTTTGGAGCTTCTGTTGTCTGTTCTGCATCATTACCTGATGGTGTCTCGTCACCATTGTTGTCCTTGTTTCCACCACATGCTGCAAGTGTCAATAACATTACAAGTGCTAACATAATTGCAAGAATTTTTTTCATAATATCCACTCTCCTATATTTTTTAGAGATATTTGATGCATTGTTCTCCAATACATCAATTGTATTATAAAACTAATTATTCCAAATTACATTGTACTTTAGTGCAAAAATGAAAAAAGAGAGCAGAAAAACTACTCCCTTTTGCTATATCACATATTAATTTGTCGTAAAACATAATTTAAAAATGTTGACTATTTCTTAAAACCCTTGATATTGCGTGGTTTTTGAGGTGTTAATTAATCAAGTGGTTTCATTGTGGGGAGTCCCGCTTCCTGTAATTCATATTATACTGTATGCTACCATAACTTACTGACCCCATCAATGGAAATTTGACATTTTCCTGCTTTTCGCCTGTATTTTACTGTATTTTACGTTCCGATTGATGTACGATTTGATGTAAGTTTGGCAGCATACATTTTTTTACTTTATGCCTCCTTAAAGAACCTGTCAAGTCCTTCGAATTCCACCCTCTTAAGTTCCTTTGTAACATCAGTATAAATGTTAAGTGTTGTTGAAACATCTGTATGTCCGAGAGCATCCTGAATTACCTTAACATTAACACCGGCTTCGCACATTCTTGTTGTAAAGGTATGACGAAGAGTATGACAACTGAAATGAGGCAACAGCACCTTCGGATTATCACTTTTCAGAAACTGCTCATCATTACAGTCTCTTATTATTCTTTTGATAGCTTTATTAAGAGTACCCTGATGCTGAACATTACCGAATCGGTTAACAAATATAAAATCTGTATAACCATCGATTGTGGCTTCGCATTTTATATCAAGAAGCTCCTGCACCTCCTTTTCCATAATAAAAGCCTCTTTTACAAAATCAAGCATAGGCACCTGTCTGTTACTTGCAGTAGTCTTTGGGGTATTGACATTGAAATAACAGCCTTGCTTACTATCCGCTGTTCTATGAGAGTAGTAAATAAGAGTATGGTTAACATCAATAATTCCGTTTTCCAAGTCAATATCACACCATCGCAAACCCGTCACCTCACCTACTCTGAGACCTGTACCAAGCATTACCGCAAAGATAGAATACCAATGGTTATATATTCTGCTGTTTTTCAGGAAATCAAGGAACAAATCCTGCTCCGCTCTTGTAAGTGCCATTCTTTTTTCACTTTTTGCAAAGCATGATTGCTTAAGCTCCTTCAAAACCCTATCGGAAGGATTGTTGCGTATATAATTATCATCAACTGCCATATCAAGCACCTGATGAAGAACAGTATGAATACCGTCTATGGTTGAAGCCTTAAGACCTCTCTCATCTGCAAGATAATTGTAATACCTTTTTATATCAGATTTCTTAAGCTTCGTCACAAATTTATCACCGATAACGTGTCTTACAAAAGTGTCATACAAATAAGCGTAGTTCTGAAAGGTATTATCCTTAAGCCCTCTTTTCAGAGTTTTCCATAAATCGAACAGCTCATTAAGGGTCGTATATCTTGCCTCGGTTTTGATACCATCGCTTTTGTCCTTTGCTATCTGCTCTTCTTTTATTCTGAGTTCCTCTAATGTTTTTGCATATACGTAACGCCTTTTACCGCTACCGTCCATCCACGAATACTGATACGATCCGTTTGTTCTCTGAACCTCTCCGCTACGGAGAACAACTCTTGATTTATCTTTTCTTTTTGTTGCTGACATAATTTTTCCTCCTATATTCTGAATTGTTTATCCGTAAAATCATCAAGCTTTTCCCTTATAATATAAAGCTTACCGCCTAACAATATTGCAAAGGGACAGTTTTTCTGCTGTGATAATTCCCGTAATTTGTTTCTGCCTATTCCCGAATAAGCTGCCGCTTCTTCAAGAGTAAGCCACTTCTTTTCCCATATGGGTGTTTCTTTCTGTGTAACTGCCGCTTTAATATTATCATTGTTTTTCATTTTAGGCCTCCTGTTAAATGCAGTTCGTATCTTCAAGATATTCTTCTAATTTCTTACGCTTAAAAAGACGCTTTGCTCCGTTCCACAGCACAAACGTACAATCCTCTTTGTCTGACATTTCTCTGAGCTTGGTTTTGCCTATGCCCGTATACGCTACAGCCTCCTCCAAGGAAAGATTCATTTTTTGCCATACCGGGAGTTCAAGTTCTTTTTTCATAAAAGTACCTCCTTTTTATAAGTGT
>JAZSDZ010000084.1:0-4180 GCA_045531435.1 Candidatus Fimenecus sp. | reverse complement strand
CTTTTGGATATGTAGGTTCTTTTCTTGTTGCAATATTGGTTTGCTTTCTAATGCAATTGTTTATAAACAGAAACCCTATGTTGAATAACACAAAAACAGGAATTGTTGCAGGAGCTATATTAACAATAGAACTTTTATTGGTTTTGTTATTTGCCCAATATCATTTGTTGTTTACAGGAGTATTGGTTGTTGCAATTATATTATTCTCATCTTGGTTAACTGAAAAAATCATTTGTGTTAACAAAGAAAAAAGAAGAATCACCAAAAGATTAAAGAGATGGTGTATAAATCGTTCTCGTTCATTACTTACATATGTGCTTTGTATTGTGTTGATGATACCTGCCGGTATAGGCTTCTATGAAGAATATTATAAGTATTCTTTATCTTCTGAAGAGTGGGCAGCATTCGTTGAATGGTTCAACGAAGATAGCGAAGAAGTAGAAAAAGAAGAAAAAGTTGTTATTCCACACGAGGATAAAATTGCCGATTTGCTTAAATGGGATAAGTTGAATGTTGCAGAAAAGGAAAGAGTAATAAGAAGCATAGCTCTTATTGAAAAAGATGAGCTTGGAATAAGTAATGATGTTGAAATTACTGTCTCAACTGAAAAAATGTCTGACTACACTTGCGGATATTATATTGATACATCTAAAGAAATATTCATTAATTATAAATATTTGAATGAAGGAGAACTCGATGATGTCTTGCAGACCATGCTACATGAAATGCATCACGCTTTCGTTCATTATACAGTTGAAAATATTGATTATGAATCTGAATTAGTGCAAGACAATTACTATTACAAACAGGCACGAGAATGGAAGTCAAATACCGAAAACTACATATCTTCAAGTTTAAACTATGATGAATACAGAAACCAACCAATTGAAGCCGATGCGAGAGCTTATGCTGAAGAGAGAGTGGTGTTCTATTTAAAGTATGTGGAGAATAATTCTGTCTAAAAAGAGGAGAGCAACAATGGCATATCCTATCACCGCAAACTGGATACGCTTTAAACGAATATCAGAGAACGAATATAAGATTATTAACCTACTTCACGATGAAGAAATTGTTACAGATGCATATACAGTGTGGTTTGCTCGCCAATTGAACGGAAAAAGAAATCCCTATCTGATTGACAACAGCAAATCAAAAGAAGATGTTGATTTACTTTTGGAAGAACTTGAAGCAGAAAATGTAATAAGAGACAAAAGATTCTTTTCAAAATTCTTTTTGTTTTTACTTGTTACGGTTTGGAAACCTAAAATCACAGAAAATTTTCGCATAGCATCATTTATCATAAACGGATTACTATTGATATCTTTTTTACCGTTATTAGCATTTTCTATATTTTATTTTTTGTATTACACATATGATATAAACTTTGACTATGTAATTGTCGGAAGTGTTGCAGGTATGTTAATTGGGTTAGTAATGTATGAGTTAGGACATATGTTTGCTTGTTTGGCTTATGGCGGTAGGGTTTTTGAGGTTGGTGTAATGCTTCAGTTTCTGTTGATGCCCGGAGCTTATGTATTGATGAATGAAAGTAAAATAAAAAAGTGAATGAGACGAGTTCAGGTTAGTGCTGCAGGAATAGAAATGAATTTATTGTTGACAGCAATATTCTTAATTATTTCAGCAAGATTTGAGTCTTTAAGTGGTTTCTTTCTTGGTGCAGCCATACAAAATGTTTTCCTTGCTCTTTTGAATCTAACACTTGTAGATGGTTTTGATGGAATGGCCATAATGGGTGAGTTGTTAGGTGTTGAAAATGTTATAAGTAAAGCAAGAAGAATAACGAGATTTAAATTTAAGAGGAAAAACTTGAAAAAGACGGTATATCAGGTAAGGCTACTATTGCGGTTTGTTATATACTCAGAGGTATTCAGATTGCTCTACCGTTAATTTTTGCTCTTAATATTGTTGGGGTGATTACATGGTTTCTATAAATAAAAGAACAAATAGAATTCAAATAGCATTAGGAGCTTTATCTGCAGTGTTATCAGTAGGCTTTTTGGTGAATCAGTCCTGGTTATTTCTTCTGATTTGTGTCTTATCATTGTTTATTATAGTGGGTATCGTTCCTGTGTTCAAAAGAAGAGAGAGCTTATATATGTTCATTCTTGTGGGAATAGCCGGTCTACCGATAAATATTAGGTTATCATATTGGCTTGTTTCAGAAGAGTTTATTAGTTCGGGGGTTTTGTTAGGTAATATTTTGTGGGTAGCTTTACTCTGTTGTATTTTCTTCAGCGTAGAAGAAATAGTTTTTGGCGTTCTCACAAGGCTTATATGGAAGAAACAATATAAGCTCAAACTATAAACCAAAAATGTATTCCTATGTAATTTTAAAATACATTTTTAATTTTCATTTCTCGAGAATATGCATTTTTTACTTGTTAAATCACCTATAATCAAAAATGTCAAAAGAACAAAACATAAATACATCAACCGATGCAGGAAGGAGCAAAACATTATGGTACACTCAAGAGATCGGCCTTTAGCTATTAACTGTTACAAGAATTTCAAGAAAGAAAAATTAGAAGTCGAAAAATAAAACTTTGGAGGAAAAAGTTATGACAAAGAAAGTTATATCAATTGTATTAGTCGTTATTACAATTTTCAGTACTCTTGCAATTACTGCAAGTGCAGCTTCGTATTCTACCGGTAACTATGCAATCGCAGCAAGTAACGGTTCTAACGTCAGAACAGGAGCAGGAACAAATTATTCAAAAGTCGGTGCAGCATCAAAGGGTGTTACATTTTATGTTTCTAAGGTTAATGGGAACTGGGGATATACCTCTTCGATTAAGTGTACAAATGGTACTAAATCAGGTTGGGTGTGCTTGGATTATTGTTCTTATAAAGGTTCATCAAACAGTAGTTCAAGAGCAACATATAATGATGTTTTTGCATCGCTAAAAGGCTCGGGATATTCACTCTCTCAGGCAAGAAATTCCGAAGCAACAAGCTTTAAAAAAGGTGATTTTGTTTATGTATGGGCTTGGCTTCATGATGCAAACAACAACCTTTATAAGACCTATAGTGGTTCAGGAAAGACTTGTAATATGACACTTTCAATTTATCGTCCGGACGGTTCCTGTGCGTATACATATACATATAAGAATAGTGACAATAACTGGATTGGATGCAAACTCGACCGCACAGGCACATGGAAGATACAGTCAAAGATTACAGGCTCACTTTCAGGTACAAATACAAGAACAATTACAGTAAAAGAAAAATCTACAACCACATATTATACTCTTTCTTACAATGCTAACGGAGGTAGTGGAGCGCCTTCATCACAGAGAGTTAAGGCAAATACAGGGTTCTATCTTAGTTCAACCAAACCTACTCGTTCAGGGTATACATTCCTTGGATGGAGTACAAACAAAAATGCAACCTCTGCATCATACTCTGCAGGTGCAGGTGTAAGAATCAGCAGTAACATCACTTTGTATGCGGTTTGGAAGAAGAACGCTACTGTTAATCCTACAAGTGTAAGCCTTAACTATACCTCTTGTACGATGAATGTAGGTAACACAAAGTACTTGACTGCAACAGTTTATCCCTCAAATGCAAGCAATAAAACTGTTTACTGGTCATCAAGTGACAGTCAGGTAGTCTCTGTTTCAAGTAGCGGTAAGCTTACAGCCAAAGGTCCCGGTGTGGCAACAATTACAGCAAAAACATGTAATGGCAAAACAAAGACTTGTAAAGTTACTGTTAGAGGTATAGAGATTACAGGTGGCTTTTTCTATTACTACCCTACAGTAGGTGATGTTTATTATCTTAGTGCGAAAGCATATCCTTCTGATACAACAAAGTTTACTTGGTCTACATCAAACAGCAAGATTGTAAGTATCAGTTCCAGCGGTAAAATGACCGCAAAATCCGCAGGTACTGCGACTATTACCGTAAAGACATCTGACGGACGTAGTGAAAGTGTTAAAATTACTGTAGATCCTGCGAATAAGTGGAAAACCGGCAATTTTGACTCAGGCTATACAGCAAAGGGTTATACCACAGTTACTCTTAACAAGAATGCTGGTGATGCTTATATTAAGATATACTCCTATGATGATTGGGGAAAGAAAACAAGCGGACAGATGCATGTTGTTCTCAGAGATTACAAAGGAAATTATATATGGGAAGGCGATATCTCTAGTGGCGA
>JAZSDZ010000037.1:0-10138 GCA_045531435.1 Candidatus Fimenecus sp. | reverse complement strand
ATAATTTGTCGGGGAGATTTATTTGTAGGGGACGATGCCCACATCGTCCCGTTTGAGTTTAACTGCAACTTATTGCGGGCGGATGTGGGCATCCGCCCCTACGAAATGTGTTTGACAAACTCCAATTTATCGAACGGTTTGTCATTCTGAGCAAAGCGAAGAATCTCATCACTCACAAAATCAAACTTAATATTGAATAATTGTAAAATATGTGGTAAACTAAAATTGCCAAACAAAATTGTATATTATTCCTACATAGCACAAGTGTTTTTATTTTTAGGTAAAAATACTTGTGCTATGTTCTTGCATACTTGTGTTTAAGTAGGATGTAGAATTTTGTTTGGCGACAGTTGGAGCTATGTGTTTTTCGGTGCGTTGGCTTCGGCTGACGCACTTTTTTATTTTTGGAGGAGATTATTATGGTATAATCTGATTAAATCATTTTTTGTAATGTGGCAAAGCTCTAATTAAACCTTTTCTATTGCATTTATTTTTAATATGAAATATACTATTGTTGAGAAAACATTATTTACATAAAGGAGGAAAATTATTATGAAAACAAAAATTAAAATTTTGTCTGTCGTCCTCGCAATACTAATGGTAATATCCATTATTCCGATAACATCAAGTGCTGCTACATATGGGGGTACTTGTGGTGATGATGTAACTTGGTCTTATGACTCATCAACATATTTATTAACCATTTCAGGTACAGGTGATATGTATGATTATAAATACAACAATCGTCCTTGGGAAAGCTATGAGGATAAAATTAAGACGATTGTTATAGATGATGGTATAACAAAAATTGGTAATCACGCCTTTTATAATTTTGGTAGCGTTACAAGTATAACCATTTCTGACAGCGTAACAGTTATTGGCGAAAGTGCAATTGCTACTTGCTATAAGCTTGAAAGTTTAACGATTCCTAATGGTGTAACAGAAATAGGTGAAGAGGCGTTTTATTCTTCAAAAGCACTTAAAAGTATGTTTATCCCCAAAAGTGTGAAAACAATTGGTAAAGATGCTTTTTATCGTTGTGAAAATCTTGCAAACATTACCGTTGATAGTGAAAACCAATATTATTCAAGTGACGAACATGGTGTTTTGTTTAATAAAGACAAAACAACACTTATTATATATCCAGCAGCTTATATAAAAACAAATTATACAATTCCTGATGGTGTAACAGTAATTTTTCAATATGCATTCAGAGAAAATTTATACCTTAAGAGTATAACAATCCCTAACAGCGTAACAATAATTGGTGACTCCGCATTCTACTATGATTATACGATAACAATGTACTATACTGGTACAGTAACTCAATGGAAACAATTGTTAGCTAATAATAACGATATATCTGACGAATTGGATAAATATATTGTTCATTGTTCAGATAATACCATGTATCCGTCAGGTACTTGTGGTGATAATCTCACATGGGAGTTTGATATTACTACAGGTGTTTTATCAATCTCAGGTACGGGAGAAATGTATAATTATGAATTTGATGATGAAACATTTTATACTGGAAATCGTCCATGGGAAGTATTTACTGATTATATTAAAAGTGTTGTTATTAACGAAGGTGTAACAAGTATTGGTGAATGTGCATTTACGGATAACGACAATCTCATAAATGTAACAATTTCTGATAGTGTAAATTCAATTGGTAATTATGTATTTTATATGTGTTCAAATATTGAAAACATAACGATTCCTAAAGGAGTAACAATTATTGAAGAAAAAGCTATCTATTTATGTAATGGTCTTACAAGTATAACAGTTAGTGGTGATAACCAATGTTATTCAAGTGACGAATATGGGGTGTTATTCAACAAGGATAAAACAACTCTTTTCAAATATCCAGAAGCAAATGCAAGAACAGAATATACCATTCCTGACAGCGTAAAAATAATTGATAATTTTTCTTTTTATGGCAACAGTCATCTTACAAGTGTAATATTCGGTAACAATGTGACAATAATCAACGAAACAGCTTTTAAAGACTGTAATATTACAAGTATAACATTTCCTGAAAGTTTAACGACAATTGGCGATTGGGCTTTTTATCAGTGTGAAAATCTTATTAATATTTCATTGGGTGATAACATTACAACAATTGGAGAATCTGCATTTGAACGTTCTGGTTATTATAAAGATAATGCAAACTGGAGTGCTGAAGGTTTGTATATCGGAAACTATTTAATTGAAATGAAATATGATAGTGATGCCGATTACATAATAAAAGATGGAACAAAAATGATTGCTGAACGTGCCTTTTGGTCTTGCTCAAATATTGAAACTATAAAAATCCCAAAAAGTGTAACGTTAATTGATGAAAGGGCATTTTATTATTGCTCAAATCTTAAAAAGGTTTTTTATGCGGGCACAGCAGAAGAGTGGCAACAGATTTCTATCGAATCAGACAATAGCGATTTGCTTGATGCAAAATTCTACTTCGAGTGCGATAAATCAATATTAGATACGGGTGTTTGCGGTAAAAATGCAACGTGGACTTATGATTATTTAACTTGTACATTAACCATTTCAGGTACTGGTGATATGTTAAGTGTCAGTGCGTGGGATGATTTTGAAGAAGATATTAAGTATGTTATTATTGAAGATGGTATAACATCAGTTCCTAATTGTGCCTTTTGGGCTTGTGGGTCCCTTGTGCATGCGAAAATTCCAGATAGTGTTACAAAAATTGGAGACAGTGCTTTCTTTGCTTGTCACAATATGACCTCCATAATAATTGGTGTGGGAGTAAAGACGATTGGGGATGATGCATTTTATTTGTGTTTTAATCTTGAGGATGTTTACTATTCCGGAACTAAAGAGCAATGGAAAGCAATCTCTATAGGTGATTCAAACGACTCTCTTATCGATGCAACAATTCATTACAATTATCACGTGCACAAATATAATTCTGTTGTAACAGAACCAACCTGCACAGAACAAGGATATAGCACATACACTTGTGAATGTGGTGACAGTTATGTTGATGACTATGTTGATGCAACAGGCCACAACTACTCATCAGAAATCACAACTCCTGCAACACATACAGCAACAGGTATTGAAACATTTACTTGTGCTTGTGGTGATTCATATACAGAAGTAATCGAAAAGATTGCAGAGCATAATCACGAAGCAGTTATAACAACACCAAATTGCACAGAGCAAGGTTACACAACATATACTTGTGAATGTGGTGACTCTTATGTTGATGACTATGTTGGTGCATTAGGTCACACTCCTGCAAATGCAGTTGAAGAGAACTATATTGCACCTACTTGTACAGAAACCGGTAGCAAAGATGTAGTTATTTACTGTTCAGTATGCGAAGAAGAAATAAGCCGTGATACAGCTATTATCGATGCAACAGGTCACGCAGACAATGACGGTGACGGGTACTGCGATGCAGACAACGAACTTCTCGACCCATCAGTCGAATGTGACCACAATTGTCATAAAGACGGTATTTCAGGATTTATCTGGAAAATTATTAATTTCTTCAACAAACTTTTTGGTTTGAATAAAACTTGTTCTTGTGGCGTAGCACACTATTAATTAAATATCTAACAATACAGCGGGTTTTCTCAGCTCCCCTAAAAGGTGACTGAGAGGTTCCTGCTGTTATTTTTTTGTAAATTATATGTTAATAAATTATCATTGTATTGCTAAAAAAATACGAATGTGCTATTATAATACAGGTGAATGAATATGAGAATTACTGAAAAACTTATGGTGAAAGACCAGTTGATTTCCTTTGAGGTATTTCCGCCAAAGACAGATTCTGCCTTTGAGAGCATTGAATGGTCTGTAAGGGAATTATCTGCGTGGAATCCTGACTTTATGAGTGTTACATATGGTGCAGGTGGCGGAACGAGTCAATATACAACAAAAATTGCATCTCTTATTAAAAACAGACTTGATACAACTGCATTGGCACATCTTACTTGTGCCTCAACACCAAAGGATAAAATCAATGAAATTCTCGATACATTAAAAGAAAATCATATTGACAATGTACTTGCAATGCGTGGTGATATTCCTGTTGGTTTTAAACGTCCTGAAGGTGAATATTTTACTTATGCCTATGAACTTGTAAAGTATATTAAGGAATATGGCTCATTTGACATTGGCGGTGCTTGCTATCCTGAATGTGACAGCCTTGAAAAGGATATTGACCACCTGAAAATAAAAGTTGATAGTGGTGTCGATTTTCTCATAACACAGCTTTTTTATGATAACGAAACTTTTTATTCATTCCTCCAAAAAGTCCGTAAAAAAGGCATTTATGCACCTGTTTTTGCAGGTATAATGCCCATTACAAACATAAAACAAGTTGATAGAATTATTTCTCTTTCTGGTACAAAACTTCCAAGTGAAGTTTCTGATTTTTTAGAAAAATATAAAGATAGTCCTGAAGATTTAGAAAAAGCAGGTCTTGACTTTTCCATAAAGCAAATAAATGATTTGCTCTATAATGGCGTCAATGGAATTCATATATATACAATGAATAAACCATATGTTGCAAGAACTGTATTAAAGGGGATTACAAGATAATTTATGTTCGGATATGTGACGATTAATAAACCTGAACTTAAAATTAAAGAATATGAAGCATATAAGGGAATTTATTGTACTCTCTGCAAAGAAATGGGCAAAGAATATGGCTTTTTATCACGATTTCTCTTAAGTTATGATGGTGCATTTTTTGTTATGTACAAAATGGGCTTATCAAGTGATAAAATAAATGTTGAAAACTCCCGTTGTTCATTTAATACATGCAAAAAGTGTTTGGAAATTACATGTGAAAGCAATATTTATAAACTTGCTTGTGCCATTACTGTAATTCTTGCATATTTTAAATTGGTGGATAATCTTCACGATAGTAATTTCTTCAAAAAAAACATTTTATATATTCTTTATCCGTATTTTGCTTATATAAATAAAAAAGCAAAAAAGAAATATCCTGACCTTTTTGAAATTGTTAATCAAGGAATGGTTGAACAGTTTACACTTGAAAAAGACAATAATGTTTCCATAGATAAGTCTGCACATCCGACAGCAGAAATATTATCAAAACTTTTCTCTTATGGCGAAACAGACGACAATAAAGAAAATGCAAAGCAGTTTGGTTATCAATTAGGCAGAACGATATATTTCCTTGATGCTTTTGATGATTACGAAAAAGACAGTAAGGATAATGCCTTTAATCCTTTTACAAATAGTAATAACATTGTTAAAGATGCAACTATGACATTGAACTTATCCATCGGTGCTTTGACAGAAATATTTGAAGCACATAAATTCAATGAGTTTTCAACTATAATAGAAAACATAGTTTATGATGGTTTATCATTACAAATGGATAGAATAACAAAAAAGTACAGAGGTGACAATGATGAATAACCCATATGAATATCTTGGAGTTGGCAGAAATGCAACTGAAAGCGATATAATGGATGCATACAGAAGAATAGCATGGGAAATTACTAATTCTAACGAACCTGACAATCAAAAAACTCGTAGGATGAATGAACTTAATAATGCTTATGATACGATTCTTAATGAGTTAAGAGGTACAGCAAATTACACTCAGAATAACAGTTATTCACAGTACTCTGATGTTCGTCAATGTCTTAACTCAGGAAGAATAGATGATGCAGAAACAATTCTTAACGGTGTGCCTGTTCAAATCAGAAATGCAGAGTGGCATTATCTTAAAGGTGTCATTCATCAGCGCCGTGGTTGGCTTAATGAAGCATATAATTGTTTTCAGACAGCTTGTTCAATGGACCCGTCGAATCAGGAATATGCTATGGCATTTAATTCTCTCAATAATAATGTGAATGGCGGATACAGAACTTCACGAAAAAAGGCTGATAGTGATGTGTGTGATATCTGTTCAGGGCTTCTTTGCGCAGATTGTTGTTGTGAATGTTGTGGTGGGGATTTGATTCCGTGTTGTTAATATGAATAAAAGAAAACAATTATCTTTTAAAGTGGCACTTGGTGGTGTGACTGCTGCCGTGTCACTTTTACTTATGATTTTATCGGGTGTAATAATCAGCCTTGAATATGCTATTCCAATGATGACAGGAGCATTACTTATGATGCTTGTTGTTGAGTTTGGAAAAGGATTTGCATTTTTAATTTATATAGCAGTAGGCATTATTTCGTTATTGATATTAGGAAATAAAGAACCGGCTGTAATGTATTTAATGTTTTTTGGATATTATCCTATTATAAAAAGTATTCTTGAAAAGAAGTTCAATGGACTCCTTTGTTGGATTTTTAAATATCTTATCTTTAATGCAGCGATGATTTCATCATATTTTGTTGTTACGAAAATCTTTATGATTTCATTTGATGATTTTAAAGAATTTGGAAGATTTGCATTGTTGGTTTTCTTGTTAGCAGGAAATGTGCTTTTCCTTATGTATGATATTTTATTGACAAGACTTGTTTCAATATATATTTATAAATGGCAAAAACATATTAGAAGGGTGTTTAAGTAGGATGGCAAAACAAGCCGTTAATTTAGAAAATAAAAAGATGCCACGAAAAAATGTCCATGAAGGACATCGTGACAGATTGCGTCAACGATTTTTAGAAGAAGGTCTTGATAGTTTTCAAGACCATAATGTGCTTGAACTTTTATTGTTTTATTCTATCCCACGAAAAGACACAAATGAAGAAGCACATAATCTGATTGATACTTTTGGTTCTCTTTCAGGAGTTTTTGATGCGAATTTTGAAGAATTGTGTAATGTGAAAGGTATCGGTGAAAACTCTGCTGCACTTATTAAAATGATGCCTGAACTCTTTAAAAAATATGAAGTTGATAAAGTTAAAAATGATGGTATTATTCTCAATACGAGCGAACTGGTTGCACGATATGTCTCAACCTTTTTTAAAGGAGTTACAACGGAGAAGATGTATTTATTGTGCCTGGATTCCAATTGTAAAATATTAAGTTTTAATCTTATTAGTGAAGGAACTGTAAATGCAGCAGCGCTGAATATCAGAAAAATAATGGAAATAAGTCTTAAGGATAATGCTGCAAAGCTTATTCTTGTACATAATCATCCGTCAGGTATGGTGGCGCCTTCAAGGAATGATGTTGATGCAACCATAGGCATTCAGAATCTTATGGAGAAATTAGGTATGAAGCTTAGTGACCATATTATTATCGGGCACGGAAACGACTTTTTCTCTTTTAGAAAAAGTGATAAATGGAAATATATCTTTTAATAAAAACTTTGCATTGACTATTGACTTTTTTTAATGAATTTCATATAATATCAAAGTTGAATAAACGCCGGTGTGATGGAATTGGCAGACGTGCTGGACTCAAAATCCAGTGGTAGCGATACCGTACCGGTTCGACCCCGGTCACCGGCACCAGAAAAAGCACTTCTTCGGAAGTGCTTTTTTATAATGTTTACTTTGCAAATAATGTAGCGTTGCTTATATTAATTAAACATTACATCATCACGATAGATGTAAACTACATCAATTCACCTTCAGATGTAACATCATTCATCATAAAATAATTCTTCGCACCCCATAATGAGGTGCGATTTTTTGTATAATAAAACAAATTTCTCACATAATAAATGCAGGAGGAATTTCAATGGATTTCTTAAAAGCATTTTTAATTGGTGGACTAATCTGCGTTATCGGTCAATTGCTAATTGACCTTACAAAACTTACACCTGCAAGAATTCTCGTATCATTCGTTGTAATCGGAGTAATACTCGGTGGACTTGGTGTTTATCAGCCTTTGGTTGAGTGGGCAGGAGCAGGTGCGACTGTACCATTAACAGGCTTTGGCAACACTCTTGTTCAGGGGACTAAAGAGACTATTCGTGAAAAAGGTGCATTGGGCATTTTAACAGGACCATTATCGTCAGCATCAGTAGGAATTACAGTTGCTATGGTCTGTGGACTTATAGTCTCATTTATAACAAAACCTAAATCAAAATAATAAACTAATACAACATAAAAAGGACTGCTCAAAAAGAACAGTCCTTAATACTATAAATTACTTTTTTATGCAACAGTTTCTGATACAAAGCTATCATCACAGAATGAGCAAGAAACATAGTTTTCAGCTTCATTACCAATTACAACTCTTTTACTGTCAACATACTTTTTAATAAGAATATAAGCTGCAACTGCTACAGCTGCAATACCAACGATAATTGCAATAACTTTTAATGCCTTTTTCATAATTGAGTAACCTCCAAGAAATAAATTACAAATATATTATATATAAAATGTTATTAAATGTCAATGAACATTTTGTAAATTGCAAGTTAGCATAAAGAAAAATGCCGAAGACTTTCGTCAACGGCAAAGAACTACGTAATCTGATTAAGCCTTGTTAAGCTTTGTAACGAGGGCAGACTTTTTACGAGCTGCATTATTCTTATGAAGAAGACCTTTAGCAGCAGCCTGGTCGATTTTCTTAACAGCAACCTTTACAAGCTCATTTTTGTCAGAAGCATTTGTTTCAATAGCAACATTAGCCTTTTTGATAGCTGTCTTAAGAGCAGAGTTAGTTGACTTGTTACGCTGAGCCTTTGTCTTGTTAACGAGAACACGCTTTTTAGCTGATTTGATGTTTGGCATATCGTTACACCTCCTTCGTATTTACAGATACATATGTTACCACGAAACAAAACAAAAATCAAGTTATTTTTTAAATTTTTTAATAATCAAATTATAAAAAGGAGAAATATATGAATATAAGAACAGATATTGCACTTGAAAGTCATGAACTTCTTAATCCAAAACATAGAAAAGGTATAACTGTTAATAGATGGAAAAAAGATAGTATTGAAATAACAAAGGTCGAAGTTGTTGACGAAGATGGTAAAAAAGCCATAGGAAAGCCTATTGGTAAATACTTTACAGTTAATTTGCCTGAGTTTTCTCATGAAAGTGAATTGATTGATATCCGACTTGAAATAATCACAAAGATTATAAGAGAATTAATTCCGCAAGAAGCAGAAACCTTTCTTGTAGCGGGAATCGGAAATGAGCACATTACTCCTGATGCATTAGGTCCTCTGTGTGCGAAGAAAATATTTTCTACACGACATTTTGAAAAATTTACAGAAATCAGTCAACATTTACCTGACCTTAATCCTGTTTCTTCAATTTCGACAGGTGTTTTAGGACAAACAGGTATTGAAACATCTGAATATATAGGTGGTATTGTAAAACTTGTCAATCCGGATTTAGTTATAATTGTTGATGCTCTTGCGTCATCAAAACTTTTATCTCTCGGCAAAACTGTTCAGATTTCTGATACAGGTATTTCGCCAGGTTCAGGTGTTGGTAATTACAGAAAAAGAATAGACAAATCATCATTAGGTGTCCCTGTAATATCTGTTGGCGTGCCTACTGTAACTGATTTTAAATATAATGACTCAATGATTGTCACACCAAAGGATATTGATATGATTATAAGCCGTGCTGCAAATTTTTTGGCTTTAGGAATAAACTGTGCATTGCAACCAACAGTTGATGCTGAAACCTTTTTAGCATTATCATAATATTAGTGAAATCTGCATATTTTTTAATGGAAATTATGCAGAAAGAGATGATTACTTGAAAAAAAGGACAAACAATGATTCAGGTTTTTTTGAGTATCTTATTATAATGATAATACCATCATTGCTTGTTGTGTGTTTGTTCACAACTAGTTTTGAAGAAGTATTTGAAAAAATATCTTATACGGGAATATACCTTACAAATCCTCAATTATTATTTGAAGAGACGGATGATTCATTTGTTCAGGATAATGTTGATAAGATGTCTGTTTCAGAGAATATGGATGTCAGTTCAGATGATGTTTCAATATCTATTCCTGATGATATACTCAAGTTAATGCAATATGCAGAAACAGCGTATGCAAATTCGTCAAATGATGGTGAAATTATCGAAAAGGATTTCAGTACTCACAATGCGACCTGTGAATATGATGGCATTTATGTGCGGAATACTACTCTTGATCATCAAATTGAAATACAAAAATATCTTAATAATAAAGTATATGCAAGTATTGAAAAAGAAGAGCCATCAGTTCTTGTGTATCATACTCATACAA
>JAZSDZ010000157.1:0-4395 GCA_045531435.1 Candidatus Fimenecus sp. | reverse complement strand
TGGAAAATAAATTGTTATTATCCATAAAATAATCCTCGTTTTTTGTATAAAATAAATATTTCTGAAAAAATTCGAAAAAATTCTCAAAAAACACTTGCATCGCCCATTGATGGGCGATGTATAATCATTATAGCATAGAATATTTAATTTTTCAAGATGTGGAGGGTGATAAATTTGAAACTGAAGGATTATTG
Source organism: Candidatus Fimenecus sp. (assembly GCA_045531435.1). Lineage (GTDB taxonomy): Bacteria > Bacillota > Clostridia > Oscillospirales > Acutalibacteraceae > Fimenecus. Next base: position 4,201 of record JAZSDZ010000157.1, on the reverse strand, counting down.
CATTAAGGAAAGAAAGGAGTACCTATTAACAGAGTGGGATGACGAAAAAAATCTTCCGTTCACCCCGGAAACAATCAGTCATACAAGTTCATTGCCTGTTTGGTGGAAATGCGAAAAAGGTCATTCGTGGCAAACGCAGCTTAGAAGCCGATCAACTACACTTACAAAGTGCCCTAAATGCCGTGATGCTGAACTGAATAAAAGCAGAAAACTTAAGGTAAAAGAACTTTCGAAACGATTGAAGCCCGAATAAGTTATTTAAATTAAATTTTATGATACGAAAGAAGGAATGAACAATGAAAAAAGTGCTATGTATGCTTTTGTGTCTTTGTATGATGATTGGCATATTGCCAACAACTTTGGTTGCAAATGCACAAACCGATTCAAAAACAATGACGTTTGGTTATGCCTATGATGTCCAGCGAAATCCGGCTTTCCCAACAAAAAAAGGGGATAAAGTTACAGTTTCCGGTTTCCAGACTCCGCTAAGATACGGTGCAAGTGCTTCAGGCAGTATGATACGTTATGAAAACAGTGCAGGCACCTGGACTCTTACCGAGGTTGGAACTTTCGGTAATATAAGCAAGGTTTCGCCTGCACCTACAAGCAACTTAAAGCCTATAGTAAAAACGGTTGCTGAAAGCTGCGGTATATCCGATATGAACAGTATTGTAATTCACAAGCTGACAGGTATAAACAACAATCTTGTCGGCTATGGTGTTGTACTCTGTATTGATGAAGACAACGGTCAGGCTTTGTTTTTAGCTGACCTGTTCAATCAGTCCGGTGCGGGCTTTTTCTTATCAAAATCAGAGGTTAAAAGTAAATCGGTAACAATTACTGCTGACAAGATAACACAGGCAAGCACAGAGAAAAGTGAAAACTCAGATGTTTCATCCGACGCAAAACCTGTTGAAGCTTTGAATTTCACTATAGATGAGCCTTATGCGTGGGAGACGGCGGCAAAAAAAGCAACCGTTGAACAGAGCAGTCAGGTGGAAGTTACAGATGTGAAATGGAACGGTACAATGTGGAATCCCGATGGCTCCTTTATGCAAAATGCAAGCTATACAGTTGACATCACAGTACGCATAAAGTCAGGGTCAAATATGTATTTTGACAAAAATAAGCTCCGTATTAAAATCAACGGAGAATCGGGTGCAGAAGCAGTTGAAATATCAGGTGACAAAAAACAGGCTGTTATCCGCGGATATTATGATTACCTGAAATCCAAAGACCAAGCTGCATTAGAGGAAAAAAAGCAAGAAGAAGCGAAGGCAAACAGAAAAGGTACAGCAGTCAGCAAGTTTGAACCCGGGGACTACGGCACTGCAAGATTTAAAGACAGGCTGAATGTGCATTTGGAACCTAAAACAGGAAGCAAGGTTGAAAGCATGTCGGATTATTCGTATCTGGATGCTCAGGCAAACCTCATTACAATTGTTGAAGCCTATGTTCCATCCATTAACCGTGAAAACGAATTTTTCCATGTAATAAAGTATCCTGACTATGATGGCGGTATCGGTTATGTTCCGGCGGATGATAAAATTTTTGACTGTTACAGGGAAGGCAACAACGCAAAAAGACCTTACTATGAAAAGTGGAAAAACAAAATCAAAATCGGAGACCCTATAGAGAAAATCAATACATACGCACTGTCTTTCCCGAACGGAATTCCTACATATGGATTTAAAGGCAGCGATGAAGAGAAAAAATCCAATTTTTATGTAGAGAAAATTGTATTTGAGCATCCCGAAGGCGTAAAACCGTTTATGTATACATCGGCGGTTGTAACCTATAAAGCAAGAGACGGTTATTACTTTGATAAAAACATTAAATTCGATGAATACCGTGATGCTGCAGAACACACAACAGGTCACAAAATTATAGATGACAAAACAATGGAGGTTTATCTGACAGCCTTCACATGGGATATGGGTATGGATGCAGGTGCAACAGATGCAATGATAGCGTTCAAGAAAACAATGGATAACAGAATGCTTTTGCCTGTTGCGGTAGCTGAATTCAATTTCCCTCTTTTCGATTATTGGGATTTAAAGCTTAAAAGAAGAGATTTTGAATTTAATGAACACTATGTAAATAAATTTATAGAAAAAAATATGCGTACAGAGTATGTGTATCCTACAACTGACGCATATGTTGAAACAACCGATGCAAACGGACATTTTGATATGGTCAAAAATGAGCATGAGTACCCGAGCAATTATACCATCAGTCGTGTTGAAATTGCCGATCTCGATGTTTCGGATGAAATTCCCGGACTTGTTGGTGAATGGGCACTTCTTACAAACGGGCGTTATATACCTAAATCTTGCTTAAAAAATATCAGATTTGAAGATACATTTAAGGGTGCACCTGCAGAATTTGTAGTATCTCCCTTTGAATTTGCAGGAGGCAGCGGTACGATTGATGACCCATACCTCATTGAAACCGCAGAGCAGTTAAATGCAGTTCGACAGGGTCCTAAAAACCATTACAAGCTGATAGCGGATATTGACCTTTCAAATTGGGGCAACTGGGTTCCCATCGGCGGTACGCCTGCTTACGGTTTTATGGGCGGAGGCTGGAATAAAGCAGAAAATTATGCCTGCTCATTCCAGGGTTCATTTGACGGTAACGGTCATGTTGTATCAGGTATGACCATTGTTATAAACGAGGAAACTCCTTTTATGACAGAAACAGGCAACTGGAGAGCCTACGGTCTTTTTGCAAACCTTGCATCAAGCCCTGAGGAATATAAAATTAAAAATTTAGGCGTTGTAAACTTTAACATTGATGTAACTTATACAGACATCAAGAAAAATCTTGACCTTTATGCAGGTGCAATCTGCGGCGGTATGAACAGCGGTACAGATATTTACAACTGTTATTCCAAAGGCGGAAAAATTAAATTTAATGTCACTGCAAATGAGGAAGAGGCAAACCGCCCGATTAATGCGGAAAATCTTGACGGTGCACCGCATGTTAACCTTCGCATAGGCGGCATTTGTGCAGATGCAGGCAGTGCTCCGGGTCATCGCTTGCACCTTGAAAAATGCTTTAACGACTCGGATATAAGTGTAAATATAACCCATGCAGACAAAAATCTTTATGTCGGCGGTATCGTCGGCGCTATAGATACAACACATATCCACGAATGCTATAACAGCGGCAATATAACACTTCCTGTTGACGAGGGAGACCTTATGGGTTCATGGCATGAATCCATAGGTGCAGGCATTTGTGCTTTTGCATCAATCCCTGAAATCCCGGGAATTTACCACAAACCGCCTGAAAATGCATCATTTATTCAGAATTGTTACAACTCAGGTAACATTACAGCAAGAGCAGCGGCAGGTATTTTTGTTTATTCCGCTTCGGATATTCATTTTGAAAACTGCTACAATGTGGGAACAATAGCCGGTAACGTATCAGATACAAACTCGGGATATTCTGCATCAGATGCTCTTATTCCCGTTACTGCCGTAGTTACGCAGTATGGAAGCGAATACATAAGAAACTGCTACACAAACGGAAACTCCGTTTCAGGTGTTGTGTGGAAAAACTCATCTGCTCTCGGAAGAAAGGTGCTTGCAGCAATTTCAGAGGATAATCCTCCAAGCACAGCGTATAACTTCAAGCCTTCTTTTGTGGGCAAATTTAACGATGTTTCGGCAGGTAGCTGGTATGCAAGTCCCGTAAGATGGGCAGTTCAGTCTGAAGTAACTTCAGGCACATCGGAGGTTACATTCTCGCCTGACACAACCTGTACACGAGCACAGATTTTAACATTTATGTGGAGAGCTGCAGGCTCGCCTTCAGCTATTATAGAAAATCCGTTTACCGATGTTAAGGTGACAGACTATTACTATAAAGCTGCTTTATGGGCTTATAGCAAGGGTATGGTATCAGGAACCTTGTTTGCAGGCGATACCCCTTGTACAAGAAGTGCAACGGTAGTTTATTTGTGGAAAAACGCAGATTCACCTGCTACTTCTTACAGCGGAAACTTTTCTGATGTATCTGACAGTTCGGACTACGCACAGGCAGTAGCCTGGGCGGTGAAAAATGGAGTAACTTCGGGTACATCTGAAACAACCTTCTCACCTGACACAACCTGCACAAGAGGTCAGATAGTAACATTCTTAAAGAGAGCGTTGAGATAAGGAGGAACATAACAAAATGAAAAGAATTTTAGGAA
>JAZSDZ010000003.1:0-3375 GCA_045531435.1 Candidatus Fimenecus sp. | reverse complement strand
CGCACATATCTCTGAAATCAATAATGCTTTTGAGATACTGCTCTTTGTATTCAGAGAAAAGAAGAACTTTTCTGTTAGGTAAAGTGAAATATACACCAAGTCGGAGGCCAAGCGGTCTTAGGAAGACAACAAAAGCAAGCAACTCCTTGGCTCACAGAACGACATGGCTACGATCCGACTTCGCACATATCTCTGAAATCAATAATGCTTTTGAGATACTGCTCTTTGTATTCAGAGAAAAGAAGAACTTTTCTGTTAGGTAAAGTGAAATATACACCTTTAGCCATATGCATATTTAACACCTTAATATCAAGTTGCTTTGCAATTTCTATGGTATCTGCAACAGTCTTTATGTAAGCCTCTGCAACGTAAGAATTAAAATCACAAACATTCAAATTTTCATCAAGGTGAATGGTATAGTAAATGCCGTATTTATCAGCAATGCTTTTGAAATATTCCACGTCAATTTTATCAAGCTGATACTGTGGCAGATTCATATTAAGTTCAATAAAATCAAGACCTAATTCTGCACACAGCTTGGCACATTCTTCAAGAGTACGTGTTTCAATTAACGTGGGCATACCAAAGCTCATAATCCCTAATGCCACTATAATCACCTCGCAAAATTTTATTTAGTTATCACGCTTCAATTCCATAGAGATATTATTGAAGCCATCACATTTTGTTCTTTTCACGGCTTTAAAACCGAGTTTTTTCCAAAACGGATATCCGCTGACATTGTTATCTTGAACAGAAAGTTTTATTGAAGTGTACCCTTCAGAAAAAGCATCTTCAAACACTGTATTCATAATCTTTGTACCAATAGAATTTTTTTGAAATCTTCTGTCTATTAAGAACAATCCCACATACAACGTTGATGATTCTGGATATCCTTCAAGCAAAGACAAAAATGCTACCGGTTGTTGTCCTTTCGAAAAGCCAAGGCAATAACACATTCCCGAAGGATAATTTTTAGAATATTCAATTGTATCAACACAATCTTGTTTTGTTGCAGGATGTCCGTCCGTAATCATATAATAATCTTCATTTGAATAAAAAATATTTTCATATTTGTTGAGATTTTCTAATGTCACCTGTTCAATTATGAATTCAGGAAAACTGTTCTGAAGATTTTTGCATAAAAAGATATGTTCAGCAAAGTTCTTATACTCTTTGTTAAGCGTTTTGTATTTCATATTTGCAATTTCTTTTAGGGAATAAGTTTGCATAAGCTCTTCAACAAACCGACAACCAAGAAAATAACCTACATCTGAATGTCCGTTATATGAACACCAATCGCCGAAAAAGTCTTGAACACTTTCTTTGTTATCAAGACGACGGAGATATTCTCTTTTTATTTGATTCTCATTTTTATAGCACCAATCAAGCCAACCATCTTTATCTTGATGATAAAAATCATTGTCACCGCAAAGGATATGCTCGCAAACCATAGCAACACCCTCGCAGTAAAGCTGTGCGATACCTTTTCTGCGTTTTGTGTATTCGGGGATATGCAGATTGCCGTTCAGTTTGTGCCATAAATGACCGATTTCGTGCAGAATCAAGGCACGCATATTTGTTTCATCGCCCCAACTGAGCTCGATGATTTTTTCAAGACCCAACAAAACTGTATTTTTGCCGTCAAGAGTAGTTGCCCATCCGGCACCGTTACAAAGTCCGAGATACAGAACAATATTAATGTCAGGTTCTGTGTCAAAAAGCTTTGACAAATTTTCATTCAGTGTATCAATTACAGACTGAAAGTTTCTGCTTACAAAATCAATCTTATCTGCATTCAATGCAACTTCAAGAACAGGAAGAACATCTTTATTAAAATCATAGCTCTTTGCATCATTTTCACATTTTGACGGCAGTTCTTTTGATATTTCACCTGCATATTTGCGCCATAAATCAATACTGAATCCGTCAGTAAAAACTGATTTGATATTATCACAGGTGTTGATAATTTTCATTTGTTTCACCTTATTTCACAGCAAGTGTAGCAAAATACTGTGGATAGTATTTACCGATTTCGTTTCCGCCTTCTCCGTCACGGTCTTCATATAATGCTTTGAGTGTGAATCCTGCTTTGAGTTGACCGCCGATTTGTTCATCTAACGTGTGACTGAACTGTATTCCATCACCATTTGCAATCATTGCATCACGCTTTTCTTTTGGCATTTTGAGAGGATTGAATGGCAACGGATTAACCACTTTTAACGGGTCGCTTTCATCAAACAAATAATCAATACCATTATCAAGACCTGAAAGCAATCTGCCACCTTTTTTGAGTATGCGGTAACACTCATTCCAGATATGATAAACATCTTCAACATAGTTATTTGAGACGGGATGAAAAATCAAATCAAAAGTTTCATCTCCAAAAGGAAGAGGCTTTGACATATCACCCTTGATGATTGTAATGTTGTAGCCTTCTCTTTCGGATACCATTTTTTCTGCTTCAAGCTGTCTGTCAGAATAATCGAATACGGTACACTCTGCACCGAGCTTTGATAGTATAGGCATTTGCTGACCGCCACCACTTGCAAGTCCTAACACTTTTTTACCTTTCAATTCACCAAACCACTCGTGAGGAACGGTAATGCAAGGTGTAAGGACAACAGCAAAATTATCCGCATTAGTTTTTTCGTATTCTTCGTGGCTTATAGGCAAGGTATATTCGCAACCATCTTCAGCCCACGAATCCCATGTTTCTGAATTTATTTTAGTATAGTCAAACATTTTCTTACCTCATATTGTTTATATATTCTTCTGCTTCTTTCCTGCTTTTGAAAACAACTATATCTTTTTCACTGTATTTCTTCAAAAGTTCCAACACCTTTGGTTTGCTTTGGGTGTTATAGTTTCTGATAAATTCGAGAAGTTCTTCATCAACCTCTGTTTCTATCCACGGCATATCAGAACGCGTTTTCCCTTGTCTTTGCATAATACCATCAATACAAACTTCAACAGGATAGTCAAGGAAGAAAACTGTATCGCTTTCTTTTATACGAAGTTCTATTGAAGAGCCGTAGTTACCATCGATTATCCATTTATCAAATGCAATAACATTTTGCAACCTTTCGAGAAAAATTGCTTTATCTACTGTTGTTTTATCACTGTTCCAATTTAATAAATCAAGGTGGTATAAAGGCAAGTCTGTAAGTTCGTGTAATGCTCTTGAAAATGTGCTTTTACCTGAACCTGGACAACCTATTACAATTACTTTGTTCATTTCTTCAAATCCTCTAGAACTTCAATCATTTCATACCATTCCTTGATATACAAATGGTCACATTGAGGCTGTTTTTCGTTTGCTCTGTCTATGTAATCTTTATCTATGGAATTGTCATACCACACCGGAAAAATCCCGAC
>JAZSDZ010000067.1:0-14672 GCA_045531435.1 Candidatus Fimenecus sp. | reverse complement strand
GCTTAGCGTTTTTTAACTCTTTTGTTATCCAAAAGAATTACTGTTTCTTGTATTTCTCTGCTTCGTACTTCCGTACTCTCAAAGAATCTACAGGGTTCCTTTTACTTATCTCGTCGTTGTTTAATTTTCAAGGTTCAGTTTGCGTTTCAGAACTCAGTTTGTTTTGTCCTCTGTTCTTGGCGCTCGTATATATTAACAAAACACAAGACAAAAGTCAACAACTTTTTTCAAATTTTTTGCGTCTTTTTGTAAACTGTTCCGCGTGTTTCGGATTTGGTGTTTTCAATAAATAAAATTGTTTTGTTTTTGATGATTTTTATGTGCAAATTGACAGTCGAGTTAAAAATTGACATCTTACAAATAAAAATCACGGCAGATTTCTCAACCTGCCGTAAATTTAATATTTATTTATAATTATTCCAATGCGAATACAGCTTCGTCGAGGCACATTCTCAGAGATTTTGCTTTTACCAGTCTGATGAATGATTTGAAATCTTTTTCATCTTTACAGTTTTTGAGTTTTGTGCTTGTGAAAACCTTTTTCATATTATTACCATTAAGGTGGATAACGCAATCAAGTGCTCTTTCATTTACAGGCTTATTTTTCTTTGCAATTACACCTGTAAGTGTTACTACAATTTCGTCGGCAACATTCACATTGTTAAGAGTGAATGAATTCTTACCTGAATTGACAGGAGTAAAGAGTCCGTTTACCATTACTGATACTTCATCAAAAGACTCTACATCCTTAAAATCAAAAGTATATTTTCTCTGTGTTGGAATGAAATCGAGAGATTTACCACCATTCATTGTAAATGTGATTTTATCCCCTTCTTCTTTCACAGACATTTTTGTTATTGAGCATTCGCCGTTCTTGTATTTACCTGATTCACCGTCGTCTTCATAGAAATCAATGGAGTTTGTACCACGATAAATCTGTATTTTAAGATTTTCAGGGCAACCCCAACTATTTCCACTGTCCTCTGACATAGGAATAATTGCACCTTCTTTTGCAAGTGCAGGAATTGTGTTGATTGGACTGTTGATTACAACCTCCTGACCACCCTTATAAATCTTGCCGTCAAATATATTTGTCCATCTGCCTTCAGGTAACCACATTTTTGTTGCAGCAGTCTTTGTCTTTGCATCAAGCTTTGTTGTTACGGGACATACAAGAACTTCTGAACCATAGAAATACTCATTACCATACTTAAAGCTTTCCTTCTTATCAGGATATGTATAGTAGAGTGGTTCACAGAGCGCTCTGCCCTCTTTGAATGTACGATAATTCATTGCATAAATATATGGAATCATCTTATGACGGAGTCTTAAAAATTCTGTACCAAGAACTTCTGCTTCCCATGAGAAATTCCAAGGCTCTTTACCAAGAACATCAAGACTTGTTGAATGAAGTCTTAAAATTGGTAAGAATACAGCCATCTGCAACCAACGGATATAAAGCTCGTCATCATGCTCACCCATCATATGACCACCGATATCGTGACTCCACCAGGTATATCCACAGTTTGCAGCATTTGCAGTGAAATATGGTTGGAAATCAAGGACACTCCAATTAATTGCAGTATCACCTGAAAACCCCAACGGATAACGATGTGAGCCGATTCCTGCATAACGGGAAAGAATCATTGGTCGTCTTTCAACACGGTCAGTATCAAGATAATGATAATGATTGAGAAGCCACAATGGGTCAAGACCTGCTTTTTTACTCTTTGTTCCCTGCTGCCAGTCAATCCACCAGAAATCAACACCATCATTTTCATAAGGATGATGAAGAATATCGAAATATGCATTGATAAACTTCTTATCTGTCAAGTCAAATTCAACTGACTTTTCAGAAGCGGGGTCAATATCCATAGCCTTTGCCATATCTTCATACATATCTTCAAATGCACGGACACCGTCTGCCGGATGAAGATTAAGCGTCACCTTAAGTCCCATATTTTGAAGAGTTTTAAGGAAGCCTTTATAATCAGGGAAAAGCTCTGTATTCCAGCTGTATCCTGTCCAGCCACTATTCAGAATATTGCTTGATTTATACTTTTTGTTGAACTGCTTTTTAAGGTCAACCCAATGCCAGTCCATATCTACAGTTGCGATTGTCAACGGAATATCACGGTTTTTGAATTCAATCATCAAATCAAGATATTCCTTCTGTGTGTATGCTCTGTAACGGCTCCACCAATTCCCCAGAACATATCTTGGTACAAGTGGTGGCATACCTGTAATTTTATAGAAATCATTTATGCCTGAAACATAATCCTTGCCATAAACAAAAACATAGTAGTCCTTTATACCCTTTTCGCGTGATAAAAGCATACCATCATCATTAAGTAAAAGTGTTTTACTGTCGTCATAAAGTGATACGCCATCAGTAGAAAGCACACCATCATCAAGCTCTTTTGGTCCGTATGTACCGTCAAGAGTTCTTGTAGTGCCTTTAAGATTGTTTGAAGAATGATATGAAAGCTTTTCACCAGCAAAGATTGCGTATTTGAATGCACCTGTATGGCAATTAACATAAAAGTCTGCATATGATGTTCTGATAGTAAGAACATCAACCTTTGTTTCGTGAGAAAATTCTACTTTGCCAAAATTTCTGTACCAGATACTCTGTGATGGTAAGTCTGTAAACTTTTTATCAGTTGAATATTCAACACGAATCATACTTGGTGTTAAAACCGTTACTTTTACATTGTTGGAATAAATAACGTTTTCAGTAACAGGTTGACTGTTTGTATGAGCTAAAAGTTGTTTGTTTAATTTCATAATAATCCTCTTATCCTATTTCTTTAAATGAAAGTGCTTTTGATAAAACCTTAACATCAGAAATGTTATTATTAACTCTTAATTCACAAATTGAATTGCCATACTCTAATTTATCGTTATATGCTGAACTGCTGAGTTCACCATTTACATAAAGCTTCGCAAGTGAATTAGGCTCAAAAACAACAGTAACTCTGTCACCTTTTTTCACAAGGATATCACCACGACTTGTTTTTTTCCCAAATCGGATAGCACCATAACCTTCACTGATATCCACACTGAAAACATCACCGATTGAAATAAGATTTTTGTTATCGTTATCATTTACGGTAAATTGAACAGTTACATCCCTGAATCCCGGCAATTTATTATCATTACACTCAAATTCAGGATAATACTCACCGTTAAACTGGATATCCTTCATTTGTCCGAAAGCGTTTTTAACAGTCATTGATATAAATGCCTTTTCTGCAGGTCCACGGAGGATAATTCTCAGTGTACTGTAATCATCAAGCAATTCAAGTTTATCAATCTTATGTTCACAGGAAATACAACTTAAATCAGTATAAATTCTGTCATCAAAATAAAGAAGGATTTCATTGGATGCATTGAACCTTCCGTAAACGAGAGAAGCAACCTTTTCTTTTCGTGATGAGAATTTCATAATTACAACTTCGTTCGGTGCTAAATCAACTGTGATTTTGTCGCCATAATTATAAGTATTTTCATCCCTTTGTGCTTCGTAAGGAAAAATAAATGATTTTTTAAGATTTGATGTGTTTTCAGGTACACCGATTATTCTGTCAAGTGTCACCGTATATTGCTGTTGTTTAGTTGACGGATTACGAAGGGATATAACACCTGCACCATCAGCCCATGCAGAATATCCGTAAACCTCACCCTTTGTCGGTGAGCCGCCTATGAACTGTGATGTTTTAAGAATTTCATAATCATTACGGACAAATCGGAGTGCATCGGCATTAATACGCCATTTTGCCTCGTTAAACATATTATATGAATAATAGAGTTCCCAGAATGCAGTTCCACGAGTTGTCATCATAAACATATATTTACGGAATTCATCATCTGTCATAGAAATTTTTGCAGTGTTACCGTAAATAGGGTCGTGGTTATAAATGAATTCATGAGGGAATTGATAATCCCTCGTGATACTGAAATCATAATATCTATCATCACGATATGTAAGCACTCTGTCAACGTCACGGTCACTGAGCTTTTCCCCATCATCCGACTTATCTATATATCCTATATCAGCACTATTCTGAATCCACAAGCTGTCAGCCCATTGTAAAAACCACGGACTTGCATTACAATAGCTTGTCTGATTAATCCACAAATCCTTTCCTACACTTTCACGGACAATACGAAGCTTTCGGAAAACATCAATCCAATTTTCCCACATTTCGGTATATTGATACATATCATTGTATCCGCCTGTCATATGGCCATGCTTTTTTGAAGGACAGGCACGAAGCAGGAATCCGTCAAGTTTCCAATAATTGATATCGAATTTTCTGTCATTTTCAAGATAATACTCTGTTATATTCTTTATGTACTCAGTTGATGAAACACAAACATCGGCAGAGGCACGATTGTATCCACCCTTACCTGCCCTGTCCATATGTCTTCCGAATATAGGAGTTTTGTTATTATATCCACCTCTCGGTCCATTCCAGAGACCGAATTGTGATGAGAATTTTTTTGCAATAGATGCAGCAGGATACAATTCTTCAGGGAATTTTGAATTAAATGACCAGAAATCTGCATCCCAATCCACAAATCCATCGTCGACTACATACGAATCAAGTGGAGGTACCATTGTTTTCGAAAGGTTTTCTTCAATTTCTTTAAATGAGCCCATGATATTTTCATTTGTAATATCGTGCATATGGTCATACCATGAGTTATACTGAAAACGAGGTTCAATCTTTCTTGAAATATGACGGATATATGAAAGGAAATCATTACGGATTACCTGATGGTCATAGCTTCTTGCAGAGCCAACCACTGTATTCCATGTTTTAAATGTATGACCACAATTAAGATTCAGCATATCAAAACGCTTTCCGCTGAAGTATCTTATATACAATGTGCCATCGTTTATATTATTTTCTGCCAATGGAAATTCAGAGCCTAAAAACATACCGTTTATATAAACAGGCTGACCGAGTGCACTGTGATATGACTTTAAATATGCAGGTTCAATCTCTCCTATTGTCCACATTTGTTCGGGAGTATCAATGAGAATATGCTCACAGTCAATATAGTCGATTGTAATCAGGTGCTGTTCTTCAGGTGCAACAATCATTTCGATATTTTTTCGCATAAAATGGTCATCATCATTAATTTCAATACCCTCAATAAATGTGATTTTTGCACCATTATACATACAACGCTTAAAGGTGAACTCCACACGGCGCTTGAATATATTAATGTTTTCAAGGACAAGGTTATTTGATGACAAGAATTCATCGGAGTCTCCGAAAAACTTTTTCACTTTAAATGCAACAATAAATTCTGCTGAATAATTTTTGAATTTAAGAGATTTTTCACCATCAATTCTCTTATTGATTATTTCCGTTGTCACAAGTTGGTTGTCCTTAGTTGAAAATCTTCTTTCAATATAATCGTTACCGATTACAACTTCATTTTCTTCAATATAAGCATATGCACTCATTCAGATTACTCTCCCATACCAAAAAGGATTTTCTCAACAGCTAATGCTGCGTCCTCAACAATTTTTACACAAGGGCGTTTTTGATAATATTCAGCAGTTCTTTCTTCAGGAACACTTGATTTTTCAGGTACAGAAAGTCCGAGTAGCTCTTTGCATACAATTGAATGATTTGTTTTTCTAAACTCATCAATAATCAGTCGCACCTTTTCATAAACTTCCTTTTTACTCATTTCAGGATGTTTAAGTCCTACTACCATAGCACTACCGCTTACAGCACCACACACCTCTCGCATTCTGCCTACTCCACCACCAAGACCTATTGAAACAGCAAGTGCCGTATCTTCGGCAAGTCCCAAATCAGGAGCAAATGCAACGAAAACTGCCTGTGAACAATTCTTACCTTCCATAAATAATTCTACAGCTCTATCTGAATATTTTGACAAAACCATCACCCTATTTATATACAATTAAACATATTTTACCATATACTTTTTACTAATGCAATAAAAAAAGAGGCTGTAAAAACATTCGTTTTTTACAGCCTCTTACAAAACTATTAGTCGTATCTTTTATTTGCTTTAAGATTTGGTAATTCAGGACAGAAATATTCTTCCATCAATGCAAATGTAACTGTACTTTCGATAATTGAAACACCGTCGTTACCGATGCCATTTTTACCTGCTCTTACAAGTTTATTATTGCTTTCGTCAATATTGTAAACATATTTAAGCTCTGAATATGTCATAACAAGTTCGCCGTTGGCATCTCTCTTACCTGAAAATTCAAGAACCATTGCACTTGGGAATGTTGCATTGACCTTAATTAAAGCCACCAGATTACTTGCATCAACACCATATTTATTAACAACTCTAACTATGTACTTGTTGTTCGGGTTATCTGAAAAATAAACCTCAGCCTCAGACTGCTCGAGCTTAGATAAGTCCTCATCACTTATAAGTGGATTGCTCGGTATTGAGTTTCCTGAGTTGCTATTATTCTGGTTGTTATTATTGTTGTTATTGTTGTTCTGATTATTATTTCCGTTATCCGGTACAACCGGTGTTGTTTGCTGATTATTAAAATAATTATCGTTATTATAATTATTATTGTTATTGTTGTTATCTGCAACAGGATTAGTATTCTGAATATCCTGATTTGACTGACTTTCCTCATTGAAGGCATCAGATGATGGTTCATTCTGCCACCAGCTATCATCACCCCAGATATCTGTTGTGGATTCAGTTGTAGCTTCATCATCATTGTCCTTTGAGCAACCAACAAAAGCGAAAAGTAAAGCCACAAGGACTAAAAATAAAATGAGAACTTTTTTCATATATATCACCTCATACAAAAAAGGTGTGACAAATCACACCTTTTAAGTGTTCATTAATGAAAATTACTGAAGAAGGCCACCAATAAGCGGACCAACAATGCCCATTACCATATTAACGATTTCTAAAATGTCAGCATTTTCAAACATTGCCATTACAAATTCAAAAATTCCTGCAAAACCCATTTATTGCACCTCCTAATTGTTTTTTCTCATTATATCATACAAGATGCCATTTTTCAACTGAAAATACAAAAATTCACAATCAGGTAATATTTGTCATAAAAAAAGGTGTGACAAGCACACCTTTTTATATTTAATTAGCCTAAAAGACCACCAACAAGGTCCAAAACAAGCTGTACAAGACCTGTGAGAATACCTACGATATCAAAACCCTCAAAGAGTGCTGAAAAATCTAAACCCATCTTTGTTGCCTCCTTATCTTTTTTTAACATTATAGCATATTTCTATTCATTATTCAACACAACTATTGTAAAATGTTGAACAAAATACAATTTGGTATTTTGTGGATAATTAACAAATATCGACGTTGTGTTTATTTTCTTTTTTGCAAATAAAAAGACCCCACTCCACAAGGGAATGGGGTTTAAATTCAAGTAGTCTTAAATTATTTAAGAGTAACCTTTGCGCCAACTTCTTCAAGCTTAGCTTTGATGCTTTCTGCATCTTCCTTAGAAGCAGCTTCTTTAAGTACTTTAGGAGCACCGTCAACAACAGCTTTTGCTTCTGCAAGGCCAAGACCTGTAACTTCACGAACAGCCTTGATAACCTTAATCTTTTCTGCGCCAACTTCTGTAAGTTCAACGTCGAATTCTGTCTTTTCTTCAGCTGCTGCTGCGCCACCTGCTGCTGGAGCTGCTACTGCTACTGCAGCTGCTGCTGATACACCAAATTCCTCTTCTACTGCTTTAACGAGCTCTGAAAGCTCAAGAACTGTAAGAACTTTAAGTTCTTCAACGATTGCCATAACTTTTTCTGATGCCATGGTAATTTACCTCCAAATTTTAAACTAAAATATTTTTTATAGATTGTTTTTTAATAATTATTCAGCAACTGGTGCTGCTTCGCCATCCTTGTCAACAATAGCCTGTACTGCACGAGCAAAAGATGCGATAGGTGCGTTGAACGCACTGAGAACTGTAGCAAGCAATACTTCTCTTGAAGGAAGTTTAGCAAGAGCTTCGAGCTTTTCAAGACTGATAACTTCACCATCAAGGTAACCTGTCTTAAGGTTAAATGTGTTGCTCTTATCAGCATACTTTCCAAGAATTCTTGCAGCTGCAACATAGTCATCCTTACTTGTAGCGATAGCTGTTGTACCCACAAGGGCGCTACCCATATCAGCAAGGCTTGTTCCGTCGATGGCACGACCAAGAAGTGTGTTCTTTACAACTGTGTATTCAACACCTGCTTCACGGAGCTCTTTACGGAGTTTTGTATCATCCTCAACGCTGATACCCTTGTAGTCAACTACAACACCTGCGATTGATGAGTCAAGTCTTTCCTTAAGAGCAGCCACCTGCTGTTTCTTTAATTCTAAAACCTTCTCGCTTGGCAAACGATTCACCTCCTATTATTATTTTATAAATCCGCTTGCAAGGAGAAAAAATGCCTCTTCTGCAAAGACAGAAAAGGCATAGAAACATTTTTAAATAAATGCTAATATCCTCGGTAGGCAGTCAAAACTTTTACGCATAATGCACCTACTGTCTTTGGCAAGCTTTACTATACTAACACACCACATTTGGTTTGTCAAGTATTTATTTAATTGTTCAATTATTCAGCAACAGGAGTTGCTGTGAACTTGTTAGGATTAATCTTAACGCCAGGGCCCATTGTTGAAGCAACTGCAACAGACTTGATATACTGACCTTTTGCAGCAGCTGGCTTAGCCTTAACGATTGCATCCATAAGTGTATCAAGGTTTTCCTTAAGCTTTTCAGGGCCAAAAGAAATCTTACCGATTGGACAGTGAATGATGTTTGTCTTGTCAAGACGGTACTCAATCTTACCTGCCTTAGCTTCTGTAACAGCCTTAGCAACGTCAGGAGTAACTGTACCAGCTTTTGGGCTTGGCATAAGACCACGAGGACCAAGAATCTTACCAAGACGACCAACGATACCCATCATATCAGGGCTTGCGATACATACGTCAAAGTCCATAAAACCGCCCTGGATTTTTTCCATAAGGTCTTCTGCACCAACATATTCTGCACCTGCTGCAAGAGCTGCATCAACTTTATCGCCCTTAGCGAAAACTGCTACTCTTACATGCTTACCTGTACCGTTAGGAAGAACTACAGCGCCTCTAACCTGCTGGTCAGCGTGACGTGAGTCAACGCCAAGACGAACGTGAAGTTCAACTGTTTCATCAAATTTTGCAGTAGCTCCCTTTACTGTAATATCAAGTGCTTCTGCAATATCATAAAGTTTAGTTCTGTCGATGAGCTTTGCGCTCTCAACATATTTCTTTCCGTGTTTCATAATTCAAAATTCCTCCAAAAAAGTGGTTAATCGGATTCTGATTTTTCCTCCCACAAGGAGAATCAGTCTTCTACAGTAACGCCCATACTACGTGCTGTACCAGCAATCATGCTCATTGCTGTTTCGATTGTAGCTGCGTTAAGGTCAGGCATTTTCTGCTCAGCGATTTTTCTAATCTGTTCTTTAGTGATTTTTGCTACCTTTGTTCTGTTAGGTACACCTGAACCACTCTCAATACCACAAGCCTTCTTAATAAGAACAGCTGCTGGTGGAGTCTTTGTTACGAATGTGAATGTACGGTCTGCATAAACTGTGATAACAACAGGAATAATAAGACCCATATCATTCTTTGTACGTTCATTGAATTCCTTTGTGAACGCCATAATGTTTACACCGTGCTGACCAAGAGCAGGACCAACAGGTGGTGCTGGTGTTGCTTTACCAGCAGGGATTTGAAGCTTAATAAAGCCTACTACTTTTTGAGCCATTTTTAGCACCTCCAAAATTCGTGGTATGGCGGAACGGACAGCTCTTCCATTCCTCCCACGACGCCTATTTTATATAAGCGTCATAAAAAGCGTATTTTACGCTAATTACCAAATAAAAATAAATTAATCTTCTTCGACCTTTTCAACCTGGTCGAGTTCAAGCTCTGCAATTGCTTCTGTATTCATCATCTTTGTAGCAACTGTTACTATCTTATTCTCAAGGTCAATCAAACGAACCTCTGCATAAAGATTAGCGTAAGCACCATCCACAATTTTAACGATGTCACCAACGTTATAATCGACTTTGATAACTTTCTTTTCAACGCCCATCTTTTCAACTTCCTCTTCTGTAAGAGGAACAGGTTTGCTTTCAGGACCGACGAAGCCTGTTACACCACGAGTATTACGGATAACATACCATGTATCGTCTGTCATTTCGTATTCGCCTGTTTCAGGATTTTCAAATACAGCAGCCTTTACCATTACATATCCTGGGAAAACCTTATGCTCCTCTTCCCTTTCGTAACTTACAGTTGTGATTTCTTCACCATTTGGTTCATATGACACACCTGTAACACGAAGAGTTATTGTTGAGCCGTCAGCATTCGCAACAACCATAGTACCAACACCATAGCCGTCGATATCCTTTTTAATGATATCGTAATTTTTTTCTTTAGCTGTAAGTTTGAAGCTTGTAACTGCTTTACTGTTACCGTTCTTATCTACCTTTACTGTTGTAAGCTGTTTCTTTACAGTTGCAACAACAGTTTCAACAGGTATCTTAACGTCGAGAATCAAATCATGCATCTGTCGGTTATTAACAACCTTTTCGATGTTTGTTGCTACTTTGTTCTCATACCCTGAGTACGTATGGATGACGTACCATCTGGAGATTTCTGCCATTACTGAATCTCCCTTCGATTACTTCATTAAAAGCAAGCTAAGCATCTGTGCAGTCTTTGTTGTTGTTTCAGCAGCTTCGTGGCTGTGATTGTTAGCAAGACTAACAAGACCATCAATAATTGAAGAAAGTCCTGTGTCAATACCAAAGATAACAACGCCTACTACAGCAACAACTACGATAACAATAAGAGAATGGTTGATAACTGTCTTCTTTGAAGGCCATGTAACCTTTTTCCATTCGCCCTTGAAATCTTTGAAGAACTTTTTAACCTTTGCACCTATTGCCTTGAAGTCAACTGACTTTTTCTTAGCAGGAGCATTGTTCTTTTCCTTCTTAGTTGCCTCAGTAGTGATTTTTTCTTTTTTTTCAGACATTTCACTTACCTCCGGATTACTTTGTTTCCCTGTGGAGAGTATGTTTCTTGCAGAATCTGCAATACTTGTTCATCTCAATTCTGTCGGGAGTGTTCTTCTTGTTTTTCTTTGTGTTGTAATTGCGCTGTTTGCACTCTGTGCAAGCTAATGTGATTTTTACTCTCATATTCGGCACCTCCGTTAATACTTCGTCTGAAAAATCAGCAGACGAATAAGCCTTCCTCACTGAAAAGATAGGCACAAAAAATAAGCCTCTTTCCCGAGGTACTTGGTATTGTATCACACGAGTCAAGGCTTGTCAATAGTTTTTTGTATTTTGTTTCCGTTTTTGAAAAATAATAAACGACAAGAGTATAAGAAAAAAGATGAAGAACGGACAAACCGAGCAAAACCAAGGCAAAAGTCTCTGGTTTGCTTGCCCGAAGGCGTAAAAGGGTATGCCGTGCGGTGAGGTTTGTTCGTAGTATAAAATATAAAAATTTTTGCAATTACCTATTACAAGCAAATTTATAGGGTTCTTTCAGACTTTTTAGTCCTGAGAACCCCTTGATATATGCAGTTTTATATGGTTTTCGCTTTTTACGTCCTCTTGAATTATTCAACTAATGATGTTATATCAATACCCTTTGGCTTTCTGATTTTTGATTCATCAACAGAATTCTTTAAAGATTTGATTTCAGTAATTACAGATTCACGCTTGCCTATTTTTTCAATTCTCACAAGGGTTTCTTTTGAATCATAATAATACTTGGCTGTTTCACCGTCAACCTCAAATACATCACAAGTATATGTTTTACCATTGAGCTTCACTGTACCTGATTCAACAAACTTATGTGAAGTAATTCCGCTTTCGTCAAATGTGCCGGATGCTAAATCCTCAATGCTCATATCATCAACAATCATATAGCACTTCATCGATGGCATTTCGCAGTATGTTACGCCATCCTTGATAATCATATTAGCCTTTACAACCTTACCTTCTTCAAAAGGAACTGCAGTTTCAATGAAAGCATTGTTTCCGCTTCTTATATAAACGAAAGGATATTCCATGCTTTCGGTACCAACTTCTTTGACCGTTGCCTCTAAAGTAAACTTATTAGTTGAGAGAACCTTTTTGTAGTTATCAAGACGCACCTGTGCTTTTGCTTCGCCCTTATCAGGCTCAACAACAACTATTTCTTCCTTTACCAAATCGTCGCTAATCTGAAGGCTGTCGTTCTTATCAGCATTATCAAACACTTTGTCAGGATTCTTCTGAACCTCGTCAACCAGCTCCTGAATCTTGGATTCTTCTTCCTTATCAGAACTGTTTATAAGGTTTTCCTTATCGATATATGTTGTGTTACCTTCATCATCAGTTATAAAATAGTTTCCGTTTTCATCCTTTTCTGCTTTCTGTGTCTGACCTTCATCATCAACATAGTATGGGTCCTCCACATCCTTATTACATGAAGCAAATGCAAATACAGCAATTATTAAAGCAAGTATGACTGCTAAAATTTTCTTACTCATAAAAAACCTCCATAGGTGTCTTGTTCTATTTTTTATGATTATACATTATTTTCCCAGGATAAACAAGAGAATTTTAAAAAATTCAAAATTTGGAAACAATTGAGATGATGAATTATAATTCGATTTTCCGAATTTTTGGCAATTTTTATATTTTTTTACTTGTTTTCTGACAAGTAATTATTATATTGAACAAATATATTTTTTCTCGTGAAATCGTGTTGACGAAAATTGGTTTTTATGATAACATTTTAAAAGTAAATTTAGGGAGTGAGCAATTTGTCAGTTATGATTAAAATGTCAGACAAAAAAACATTTAAGACTGATGGTATTGCTATTTCTTCTTTTACAATTTACCAAAGCACTCCTGTTTCTATCGGATGTGTTCCTTGTTTAATTTCTGTTTTTTAAAGCGACGGTTTTCCCGTCGTTATTTTTTTGTAAAAAATTCAGAATTTTTATTGAACTGCTTAAAATAATATAGTATAATAATCAATTGACAATAAATGAAAGGCTGGTGTGAATTTTGAAAGCGTATTTAATGCTTGAGGACGGCTCTGTTTATACAGGTACTGCCGCCGGAAAATTCAAAGAAACTGTATTTGAAACTGTATTCAACACATCAATGACCGGATATGTTGAACTTCTTTCGGACCCATCAAATCTCGGTAAGGGTGTTATTATGACATATCCTCTTATCGGTAACTATGGTGTCTGCCTTGAGGATATGGAAGCGGACAAGCTTTTCCCTTCTGCTCTTCTTGTTCACGAGCTTTGTGATACACCATCAAACTTCAGATGTGAAATGACACTTGAAGATTTACTTATCAAATATGATGTACCATGCGTTACTGACCTTGATACACGCGAAATCGTTATGAATATCCGTGACAACGGTACAATGAGAGCAATTATCACAGACGATATTTCTGACAAGGATGCTCTTTTGAAGAAAATCAAGGAATTTGACTCACAGGCTCTTACTGTTGAAAAGGCAAACGGCAAGGTTATTTCAACAGAGGGACTTCCTGTTGCATTCATTGACCTTGGTGCAAGAAACAGCTCTGCACAGAGTTTTGCTGACAAGGGCTTTGCTGTTACAACATATTCTTATGATGTTACTGCTGACGAAATTCTTAACTCAGATGCAAAGGGCGTTGTTGTTTCGAATGGTCCTGAAATTTTCACAGCATTCGAAGGTGTTACAGCAGAAATCAAGAAAATTATGGATGCAGGTTTACCTGTTTTTGCAATCGGTACAGGTCACCTTCTTGTTACCAATGCACAAGGTGGTAAAATCGAAAAAATGCTCTACGGTCACAGAGGAGCAAATCTTCCTGTTAAATTCACAGCAGCTGATGAAACATATATTACAACACACAATCACGGATACACAGTAAGTGACGACAGCATTCCCGAAAATGCTGAAGTTTTATGTGTAAATGTAAATGACAATACAGTTGAAGGTCTTTCATATAAAAACGCTGTAACTGTTCAGTTTATTCCTGACACAGCAAGAGGTCATAATACATCCTTCTTATACAACAAATTCGCAGATATGATTAAGGAGGGCAAATAAAATGTTAGATAAAAGCATTAAAAAAGTAATGGTTATCGGCTCTGGTCCTATTATCATCGGACAGGCTGCCGAATTCGACTATGCCGGTACTCAGGCTTGTCGCTCTCTTAAAGAAGAAGGCGTTGAAGTTGTTCTTGTAAACTCAAATCCTGCTACAATTATGACTGATGGTGATATTGCAGACAAGGTTTATATCGAGCCTCTTACAATTCCTACACTTACAAAGATTATTGAAAAAGAAAAACCTGATTCACTCCTTCCATCTCTCGGTGGTCAGACAGGTCTTAACCTTGCCATGGAGCTTAATGAGTTAGGAATTCTCAAAGAAAATAATGTTCGTCTTATCGGTATCAATGCTGAATCAATCAAAAAAGCTGAGGACAGACAGGAATTCAAGGATACAATGGAAGCAATCGGTGAGCCTTGTATTGAATCTCTCGTTGTTGAAACAGTTGAGGATGCTCTCGAATTCTCTGCTAAAATCGGCTACCCTGTTATTGT
>JAZSDZ010000127.1:0-1850 GCA_045531435.1 Candidatus Fimenecus sp. | reverse complement strand
ACACTTTGGCCGCCCTCTTTTATAAAATCAGGTATCAGTTTTGACATTTCCCTGAATTGCTCACGATATAATTCTGATATTGCAGATATATCATTATGTGTTGCTTTTCTTATCTTTGACTTTCCTCCCAAGCTCCTTTAAGCTCTCTTATACTCTGATAACGTCCGTTTCTGTCATTACTAACCGCTTTTGTTGCAGTTTCGAATGCTTCATCTGACAGTTGCCACACATCACGGGTGCGGTTGTAATTGCCAAACAGAGCAAATGCAAAAGCTCCCGCACAGTAAACATTTGTTATCTCGTCAATATCTGCATCGAGTTTATATTCTTCGGGAGATTGGAATTTTGAGCTACCCCACATTCTGCCCATATCGTTGTCACACGGCTGTTTTCTGAAAAAGTCAATATCACAGATTGTTGTTTTGCGATTCTCGGCATCGTACATAATACTTCCATCGTAAAAATCAACTGCAACATATCTGCTTAAATTTGTGTAGTCCAAGAAATCAAGAATATCTAGGAAAACATTAAGCTTATCTGCAACAGGTAAATTCATAAATCTACGATGTTCTGCAGGGTACATTCTGCCCATACAGTCACCGTTAACCCACTTGAATACCATTGCAAAGCCACCGTTGATTTCTTTTTCTTCAACAAACTCAATAAGATTCTTGTGTTTCAAATTCTCATATACCGGTAAAGTTGATTTTAAACGCTCAATCGCATCTTCGGGAGCACCGTTATATGCCTCAGTCGGTGCACCAGCGAATTTCACAAAATACCTTTCGCCGTCTTTTTCTGTACCAAAACAGATGTTACCCGAATCCTGGTCATCAAATACTTTGAACACCTTTCCATATTGGCTGATAAAGCTGAAATCGAAAGGTGCTTTCATTTTATATGGAAGACCGTCTATGTATTGCAAATAGTAACCCTTGAAATACCAAGTTGGAACAGGATTCTGCATATTGTCATACCAATCCAGAACATCCTTTGCTTGATTTAGCATTGTCTGAACTTCACCATCACCGAAAGGAATTGCCCAAGGGATTGATGAAAGCATATTGCTGCTGATGTAAAGTGCAAGGAGTTTCCAAAAATCCATAGGTACTTCATTGTCAAAATAGCCGTTGACGATACCTGATGCGAAAAGCGGAGCAGACTGTGCACACCACACAATACGGTTGAATTCTTCCCACGGGTCACCGAAATCATATCTATCAAAATCAATAATAACGATTTTACCATTTTCAATCATCATATTACCAATATGATAGTCCCCGTGCTGATAGGATTGAGGTCTGTTTTTAAGCAAATGTCGGTTTGCTTCTATGTAATCAATGATATAGTCGGCGCCGTCAAACTTTATAGGACAGCCATTATACAGCTGTATTTTTCTGTCCATTTTCTTGTTAAAACGGATTTCCCAATCTTGTTGGTCAGCAGGTGCAGGGATAGAATGAATTTTCTTCAGAATTCTACCTGCTTCAAGTCCAAGTGCATATTGCTCTGAATCTGCAAGATACGGAACAACTTCCTCTGCATCTTTGCCGTCAATCCATGTTTGTAAAGTGTACACACCTTCGTCACACTTGCCGAAATCAACGGGCTTACACATAGGCACGCCCAGCTTTTCAACCTCTTTTTGCATAAGGTACATATTCTCACGATTGGCACTCTTTTCAAAAGGCGTAACACGCAGAAGATATTTTGTGCCATCAGCAGTAGTAACACAGTATTTCTTGTCACCCGACCAACCTTTGTTTATTGGTTCTTTTGTTATAAAATCAAGCATTATTAAATCCTTTCAACCATTCAACAGACTGCTTCAATCCGTCAATAGTTTTTGT
>JAZSDZ010000178.1:0-2297 GCA_045531435.1 Candidatus Fimenecus sp. | reverse complement strand
CCAAAGACCACGGAATAATAACAGAAAACTTTTTCTATAAGGTTAGTAACATTAACGAAAAGGCTACAAGAGCAGGATATATGGAAATATTCGCAAATGCCCTTCCCGATGAGGCTCTTAAAGGTATAAACAATGTTCCTGACGGCTCTATTCCCGATGTTCCTATGGCTTTCGAGAGTTCAATCAGTATATACAAGCTCTATCGTGCGGGAATTCTGACAGGTGTGGATGCAAAGCACAACTGCAAGCCGGAGGATAACATCAAAAGATGTGAGGTTGCGGCAATCATCACAAGAATGATGGACGAAACAAAGCGTGTTAAGTTCAGTATGGGAACAGCCTCCGAAGAACCTAAAACAGAGGAGCCTAAAACTGAAGAACCAAAAGAAGAACCAAAGCTTGAAATTCCAAAAGATGCAGAACCTGCCCCTGAAATCAAGGAAGATGAAAAATCAGCAGAAACACCTGAAACACCTGATATGTATGAGCCTTTCGAGATAGTAGTGGAGCCGGAAAGGATTGATTCTGCCGATGAAGGCGAAACACTTACATATACAGTCAAAGCATCAGGTGGAAAAACACCATATACATATTCTTGGGGTACAAGAGACAGATATAACGGATTTACTGAATTTACCGAATCCGATTATGTAAAGGGCGCTAAAACTAATACGCTTTCTCTTGTTTTTGATATTGACAATGTAACAACAAGTCAGTTCTACTGTAAGATTACAGATAGCCTCGGTCAGGAAGT
Organism: Candidatus Fimenecus sp.; assembly: GCA_045531435.1. Classification (GTDB taxonomy): domain Bacteria; phylum Bacillota; class Clostridia; order Oscillospirales; family Acutalibacteraceae; genus Fimenecus. The sequence goes on along the minus strand of JAZSDZ010000178.1, from coordinate 1,543 downwards.
GAAATCCGAAGCGGTGACAATACCCGAAAAGGTATTTATATTCAAGCCCGAGAATGTTACAAAATACAATTCCGGTTACATTTTCACAGGCAGAGTTGAAAAAGGTGCCTTAAGAGCCGGCGAAACAGTTTCAATGCATATGCCATCACACGGCATTGAGGTTTTCGGCGTTGCTACAAAAATCGAAATGTTCAAAAAATCCATTGATGAGGTAAAGGAAAACGATTATTGTGGAATCCTGATAGAAGAACCGGAGGAAATTCCATATGATTCATGGGTAGTTGAAAATCTTGGAGAAACACTGGCAGAAAGACTTATAAACATGGGCAATTATGGCTTTAAGGCATGGATGCATATTACACCTTGCAGATACTCCGCAGATGTTGGAGATAAAACATATGTGCAGGTCAACGTTTTCGGTGGCAAAGCTCCATACACATATGAATGGTATAAGAGTGAAAACTTTGGCGACTATACAGAACTTAAGAGCGATAACAATCATAAAGTAGATGAAGGTAACGTAGAAATCCTTGTCGATGAAGCTGAGTTCTCAAAACGTATGACATATAAGTGCATAATAACTGATGCTACAGGCTTTACCAAAACAGCAAGTAATATGTATGTTGTTCCTAAAACAACACCGTATCTCGCATATCAGCCAAATACTGTCCGTGCAAACTATGGTGAAGAAGTTTCATTCTATGCTCGTACGAGAAACAGCGATGCAACCTATCAGTGGTACATAAAAAATGACAACACAAACGGTTGGAAAAAAATCGAGCCGACCGACACATGGGCAAAGGGTGCTACAACATCAACACTGAAAATACAGGTTGAGAAGGCTGATTTCATAAGTCACTGTGAATACAAATGTGAAGTAACACAAGGAAGTTATAGCGTAAGTTCAAATGTGGCAAAGCTACTTCCTAAGGATATTGTTATAACTGAGCAACCAAAAAATGTGAGCGCAAAACACGCAGAAAAAGCAAAGTTTAAGGTGGTGGCAGAGGGTGAAAACGGACCATTTACATATCAATGGCTGATACAGACTCCTGATAATGAAATCCCACTAATGATTACAGAAGCATTTCCATGGGCAGAAGGCTATTATACAGATACCTTGTAAGTTGCAGTTGATAGAAACAAGCTTACATGTGATTACAAGTTCAGCTGTATTGTAACAGACAAAAACGGTGTAAGAAGAATATCAAATGAGGCTTATGTTATTGTGGCTGCTGATGCCAATGTCAAATTTGAGGAAAACAATTCCAATCAGTCGGATATGATAGTTATTATGCCGTAAATAATAAATAAAATAAAATAAAGAAGAGAGGTAAAAAATTATGAAAAAAATGTTATCAGTTATTTTGGCGGTGTGTATGCTGCTCACTATGGCAACTTATGCCTTTGCGGCATACGGTGAACATGAACATCAACTTATGAAAATGGCAAATATGAACAGCCACTATGAAGAATGTCAAGTCGGAGGCCAAGCGGTCTTAGGAAGACAACAAAAGCAAGCAACTCCTTGGTTCACAGAAAG
>JAZSDZ010000161.1:0-3035 GCA_045531435.1 Candidatus Fimenecus sp. | reverse complement strand
TAATAAGCCTTCTAATATCATTAAAGAATTAATAAGCTTTTGAGAATTATTATAAATATTATTTATATTCTTAATTATATATATTAATTATAGCCCGTAAAAATTAAGGTACTCCAACCCTAAAAATCAAGGTACCCTACTTTAAAAATCAAGGTACCTCCCCTTAAAAAATATGGTACCCACCTTAAAAATCACAGTACATTAAATCAAAATATTGTATTTATTTATGATTTGCATTAAAAAGCCTCCACACCGTGCGATGTGGAGGTTATTTTTATGTTTTGCCGATTATGGCATTGGCTGTCTTTCAGCTGAATAATTTACATCAACACTCTTCTTAAAAAGAAGATAGTCATACTGTGGACGCCAATTGTCACCTGTTTTGACAGATTTAAATTCATCTTCAGAAACTGCAACATTAATTACATTAACACCTTTAACTTCTTTATCTTCCTTATAGCAATCATCCCAGAATGCGTGGTGACCGATTTCGGTAACACTTGATGGAATATAAACATAAGTTAAAGCCTGATTATAACTCAAAGCATCAGAACCGATAAATTTAAGTCCTTCAGGAAGTGAAAGATAAACTTCGCCAAGTGCTTCCTGTGATGTAAAATGTGAATCTGTGACAGGAGTTGCTGACTTATAAGTATAAACATTTGAAAGAGATGGATTTGTGCTCCATTCATCAGTTCTTTCGTGCAACTTAAAGATAGCAAGTGTTTCGATTGTTTCAAGACCTTCAGGAAGATAAATCTCACGAAGGTTTGCATAGTTAAAGCAAAGCTCACCAAGAGTCTTGACAGTTGATGGAACAACATAAGTCTGGATATCTCTCTGATATTCAGGAGTTATTTCGTCTCTGTAAAGTTCCTTTTCATAACCATATTTCTGTCTTAAATATTCGTCGTGGTTACAAGGATAACAGATAACCTCTGTCATATCCTTATTATAAAGAACACCATCAATGTCGCAATAGTTAGGATTGTTTTCATCAACTTCGATTCTTTCCAACGACCAGCATGAATAGAAAGATTTTCCGTCAATCTCAAGGACTTCAGGACCAATATTGATTACCTTGATAGTACCATCACAGTTGAATGCGTATTCTCGGATTTCAGTAATCTTTTTTGATTCGTCCTTAATAAAAGTGAAGTTTGTTGCAGGGTCTTTGTTTTCATTATCGTATTCAACAGTAGATACATAGTCAATATCAAGTTCAGTAATGTAACCTGTGTTACTGAATTTATCAAACTTGTAACCTGTTTCTACTTGTGAATACTCAAATGTATCACTCTGTACTGTACGAACAGAGAAATACATTGAAAGAGAAACTGCAATAATAATAACAATCGCGAAAATAACCTTTTTAAGTGTGTAGTGCTTATACGGCTTGTTAATATGAGGTGCAGCAAGGCCTTCTACCTGATAAGTCCATATTTCGTCTTCAGGAATGTCAAGCTGAATATCGGCCTGTAATTCAGTGCCTTTTAATTTCTTTTCTTTCTTACTCATAATAACTCACCTCCATTAACCTAAATAGCTACCTGAAACAGATTTGCCTTCTTCAAGAGCTTTCTTTTCAGTAACTTCAGCACGACGCTTCAACACTTCCATAACCATATTCTGTTTCTTGTTATCATAATCCCAGAAGAGATATGGAATAGTCATTAACGCGAAACCAATAACGTCAACGATAATTGGGATAACAATGATGTTTCTTCTTGAGTCATCAACAAAGAGAACTTCCCAGTTACTGTTGAATCCGTATTTAAGTAAGAAGAGAGGGATGATAAGACCAACAAAAGATGTGATAGGGCCTGTGAACCATCCAAAAATACCTGTGAAGCTTTCAAGACGCTCACCTGACAAGTACATCTGATAGTCAGCAATACGAACACCCATATCGTGACCTGCTGTTGTAGGAACTGTTTTTGTCATTTCCATAAAGAAGAGAACAACAACACAGATTGTACCACAAAGGTTAAGATTATCACCACAGAACCACATAGCAGCAGCGATAATTGCATTGCCAATTGCACGGGTAAGCTGATAGAAAATCATAATCTGCTTATATGAGAATCTCTTCAAGAAATATGGAGATAATAAATCAGGTGGAGTACCTGCGAAGGAAATAAGTGCAACAATCAAGCTGTATGGAAGACCACTGAGACGGAATGTGTAGAAATAAAGGATTGTAACAAATGGAAGCATACCATTACCAAGTGAATCGATAAGACCAACTATAGTATTGATAAGCAAATACTTGTTTTTAAGAACACCAAACATACCATCCCAGAACTTAATCTGAACTTTTTCTTCGATTGGTGGCTGTGGGATTCTCTCTTTAATTCTACCTGCAAGGAACATTGTGAAACCTGCAGCAATAATGAATGTTATCGGAATAACAAATCTGTAAAGGTTGATATCTGCCCATTCATAACGAAGAGCACCTACAATAGCAGGAAGGATAATTGAAAGAATTGAGTTAAAAATATGTGAAATCTTTACAGGGTAGCTACGGACAAGGATTCTTTCCTGAAGGTTAGGGCTGATTCTCTTTGAGCATTCTTCCAAAACATTACCGAAACCGAATACATTATATGTAGCAAAAAGAAGGTTAGCAACCCATACACGGGTAGCAACATCAGCAATGTTATAAACAGGAAGCCAACCGATAAGGATAACCATTACACACTTTGGAATAACATCGCAGTAAAGACCATACTTATATCTACCATATTTAGGAATGAGTTTTTTACGCCAGAAGATATTACGAGCGCCTACCCAACCCGAATACAGGAAGTGTGTACCAAAGGTCTTGAAGCATGCCGTGGCATTCATACCCTCAAAACTGTTAAGAGTTGTAATAAACCAACTTGACTGGTCAAATAATCTGGAGTAATCGAAAATGATGGTGGATATACCAAATGCCATCATAAGACCATAAACCAGATAAACTTTTCTTTCCTGTTTTTTAGGCAAGAAGCCCAAGTTGTCACAAACATACCACCAGATAAGGGCTGTAATAT
>JAZSDZ010000064.1:0-2096 GCA_045531435.1 Candidatus Fimenecus sp. | reverse complement strand
TCCCTGAAGAAGATGATGATGTAATACCGGGAATCAGCATAGATGGATTAGGAGACTTGTTTAATAGACGATAAAAAAGTGAGTGTACAGGATACACTCACTTTTATTTTATGAAATTGTTATGCAATCCATAGCTCCTATAATAACTCCGTTTACTGTGACTTCCTCATCAGTATAATTCACATAAACCTTAATACTGTTATCGTATTCTGTACAATACACTCCATCCTGTACACAGTAATGGGAAGTCATTCGTGCGTCACGCAACATAGAAAGTGCATTGTTAGTCTTTGTGTAATAGGAAACCATTTCACCAATGTTTTTATCACAAAAGTATTTTGCATCCATAGTTTCATCATAAGGTGTGCAATACCACTCTACACTTGGTACACAACCATATTCCAGAGCATTCAAAAATGAAACTGCCACATCGTCGTAGGTGTTTAATCCTGTTGTACTGTAATCAATAATGCCATGAAGAAGCATTTGCACAAATGGTATTCCCTGATATGACTCCTTTTCAGGATAGGCTATAGTTGAAACAGGAATATTTGTAATTATATCTGCATTCTTTACAGTGTAGATGTTTCCTGAATCCACCATTAACATTTTTGAATTTGAAAGCACAGGTATATGTCTTGTTATTTCTTCCTTTGAAATTGCCTTAGAATAAGAATTTTTGGAATAATCGGAATACAGAAATTTTCCTGCATCATTAAGGGCATATCCGTCAAAATCAAATTTTTCGGAATCAATCAGAATATTGTTAATACTGTCTTCTAAATTCCCGAGTTTCAGATAATTCTGAAGCTCATTACTTTTTTGGAAGGGGAGTGATGTCTCGATAGTAATATCATTACCACAGATATTCTGAGCACCTGAAATTCCGTTGCTATATGTGAGAATATCTGTATCTATAAATAATGAGAAATGTTGGCTGTTAATATATGTGTAAAATTCATTGAAATCGTTTTTGCTTCCTAATGCTTTTTCAAAATCGTTGAAGTTTTTGTTATTATCGTGGACTTCATTGTATCGGAGATACACATTGTTGACATCCTTTGCCTTTAAAAGAGTCATAAGTGACAGTGCCTGACTATAATCTGAAAGTGCACAGTATTTGCCCTTTTCATCAATGTATCCTCCATACAAAGAAACAACCATCGGCATATATTCTGATTTTGTTATGACCGAGTTTGCAGGCAAAACGAAATTTCGTATTAAGGTTTCGCGACAGGCTGTTGCCATACCCGGATAGGTTGCAGTCTTACCTGAAAGGAAACGATAGCAAAGTTGAATTTCTCCTTTATAAGGAATTCCAATCCTTTCTTTATTACATACATCAGTAATTTTAAAACTTGAATGTACACTGTTCAGGCTGTTTTCACTATTGCGATAAGCGTTGATTCGTGCAATAGAATCACCTTTTTCAATAATACATATAAAGCCGTTTTCGAAATGTCTTATGCCGAATGCTCCGATTAAACATTCAGAGGCTTTTCGTATATCCGTTGTGCCGGAATCTTTACCATAAACAGAAAGGGAAACAGGAGTGAATTCACCATCGTCAATTCCTGTTTTTATAATTGCTCCACATCCGTCAGGGACAAACAAATAATCTTCAAGGCTACCTGTTTCGTAAGCACCAAAATTATTGAGTATTGTCATATCCTCAAGGATAATACCCTTTGACAGATAGAGGTTATTCATATCCACATTTACATATAGCGAGCCATCACTCAGGGTGTAATTCATTGTTAAATCAGCACGAATTTCACCACTTTTTATTTTATCAGTAGTTTTTGCACCTGTTTCTTTGTCAAGTGCCATAGAATATGTGACTGAAATACCATTGGAAGATGTTTTGTATGAAAAATTGCCGTGGGCAACGGAATTGTCCTGACTATTCAGTGTATATACTTTATTGCCACCATCAGAAAGGTTGATTTCAAGAGCATAGCTCTGAACTTTCTTTGGAATATTGATATCGGGAAGAGTGGACCAGATTTCATCTGAATTAATATCACGTACTGCAACTGTGGCAGTTGTTTTATCAAAAAGAAGCTCAACAAGACCGGATTTATTGATGGTTTCAT
>JAZSDZ010000014.1:0-6140 GCA_045531435.1 Candidatus Fimenecus sp. | reverse complement strand
AAAATTTCAGTTCTTATTGACCTTGAGGATGCTGACCGTGCAGTCAGTGCAATCCATAAAGCTTTTTTCCCAGCAGAATAAGTATGCCCAAAGAGAGAAACAATTTAGTTTCTCTCTGTTTTGTAATGAATTTTAAAGTGAAGGAGATAAAATTATGACAGATAAGTTTGTAAAAGAAGGTCTTACCTTTGATGACGTGCTTCTCATTCCCGCAGAAAGTGACGTTCTTCCAAGTGATGTTGATATTTCAACACAGCTTACAAAAACAATTAAATTGAACACACCTGTTATCACAGCAGCTATGGACACTGTTACTGAAAGTAATATGGCTATTGCTATCGCTCGTGAAGGTGGTATCGGTATCATTCATAAGAATATGTCAATCGAAGCTCAGAAAACACAGGTTGACAAGGTTAAGAGAAGTGAAAATGGTGTTATCAACAATCCATTCTTCTTATCTCCTGAAAACACAGTTCAGGAAGCAGATAATCTTATGCACCGTTATAAGATTTCAGGTGTTCCTGTATGTGACGAAAATGGTAAGCTTGTTGGTATCCTCACAAACCGTGATATGAGATTTATCGCTGATTACAGCGGTAAAATCAAGGATTACATGACAAGTGAAGGTCTTGTTACTGCTCCTGTTGGCACAAATCATGACGAAGCAAAGAAAATCCTTATGAAGCATAAGATTGAAAAGCTTCCATTGGTTGATGAAAAAGGTTTCCTTAAAGGTCTTATTACAATTAAAGATATTGAAAAAGCAGTTAAATATCCAAATTCAGCTCGTGACGGTATGGGTCGTCTTCTTTGTGGTGCTGCTGTTGGTGCAACTGCCGACGTACTTGACCGTGTAGCTGCTCTTGTTGAAGCAGGTGTTGATATGATTACTCTTGATTCTGCTCACGGCCACAGCCACGGAATCATTAACGCTGTTGCTAAGGTTAAGGCTGCTTACCCTGACCTTCCTCTTATCGGCGGTAATATTGCTACTGCAGAAGCTACGAAGGCTCTTATTGATGCAGGTGCAGACTGCGTTAAGGTTGGTATCGGCCCTGGCTCTATCTGTACAACTCGTGTTGTTGCTGGTATCGGTGTTCCACAGATTACAGCTGTTTATGACTCTGCAAACGAAGCTGCAAAGCATGGCATTACAGTAATTGCTGACGGTGGTATCAAGTATTCAGGTGAAATCGTTAAGGCTATTGCTGCTGGTGCATCTGCTATCATGGTTGGTTCACTTGTTGCAGGTTGTGAAGAGTCACCGGGTGAAAGCGAAATTTATCAGGGACGTCAGTTCAAGGTTTACCGCGGTATGGGTAGTATTGCTGCTATGAACAACGGTTCAAAAGACAGATACTTCCAGGCTAACAACAAAAAGCTCGTTCCGGAAGGCGTTGAAGGTCGTGTGCCTTACAAGGGACTCCTTTCAGACACAATTTATCAGCTTATGGGTGGTCTTAAAGCAGGTATGGGTTACTGTGGTTGTGCAACAATCGAAGAACTCAAGACAAAGACAAAGTTCATCAGAATTACAAACGCAGGTCTTAAAGAAAGCCATCCTCATGACGTTTATATTACAAAGGAAGCTCCTAACTATTCAGGAAATATATGATTTAAGGAAATTGAAGGTATGTTCAAAAATTTAATTGATTCTATCGGATTTATAAACAATACTGACCCTGAAGTTGCGACTGCAATGGGTCTTGAACTTAAAAGACAGAGAGAAAATCTTGAACTTATTGCAAGTGAAAATATCGTTTCTCCTGCAGTTATGGCTGCTATGGGCAGTGTTCTTACAAATAAATATGCTGAAGGTTATCCCGGAAAGAGATATTACGGTGGTTGTCAGCACGTTGATATTGTAGAAGATATTGCTCGTGACAGACTCAAGAAGCTTTTCGGCGCGGCATATGCTAATGTTCAGCCTCATTCAGGTGCTCAGGCAAATATGGCAGTTTATTTTGCTCTTATTCAGCCGGGTGATACTGTTATGGGTATGAATCTTGCTGAAGGTGGTCATTTGACTCACGGCTCACCTGTTAATATGTCAGGTAAGTATTACAACTTTGTACCTTATGGTGTTGATGAAAATGGTTTCCTTGATTACGATGCTTTTGAAGCAAAAGCAAAAGAATGCCAGCCTAAACTTATTGTAGCAGGTGCTTCTGCATATCCAAGAACAATTGACTTTGAAAGAATGGCAAATATTGCTCATAGCGTTGGCGCTTATCTTATGGTCGATATGGCTCATATTGCAGGTCTTGTTGCAGCGGGTCTTCATCCATCTCCTGTGCCTTATGCAGATGTTGTTACATCAACAACTCATAAGACTCTTCGTGGTCCTCGTGGCGGCATTATTCTCTGTAAAGACGAAGAATTCGGAATGCAGTTTAATAAGGCTATTTTCCCAGGCACACAGGGTGGTCCTTTAATGCATATTATCGCAGGTAAGGCAGTTTGTTTTGGTGAAGCATTAAGTGATGATTTCAAGGCATATCAGAAAAGAGTTATTGACAATGCAAAAGCTCTTGCAGAGGGCCTTACAAAGAGAGGCATCAATCTTGTTTCCGGTGGTACAGATAATCACCTTATGCTTGTTGACCTTCGTTCAGTTGGTATTACAGGTAAAGAGCTTGAACACAGACTTGACGAAGTTCATATTACTGCTAATAAAAACGCTATTCCAAATGATCCTGAAAAGCCATTTGTTACAAGTGGTTTAAGAATTGGTACTCCTGCAGTTACAACAAGAGGTCTTGGTGTAGAAGATATGGATAAGATTGCAGAGTTTATCTATCTTGCAGCAACTGATTTTGAAAAACAGAAAGAATATATTACAAACGGCGTTGCGGAAATTTGTAAGAAGTATCCATTATATGAATAATTCATAAATTCTAATCCCCACTGCATAGACTTTAAGAAAAATGTAGTGGGGGAACTTATATGAAATTTACCAAAATGCACGGTACGGGGAATGACTACATCTACATTGATTGTTTTTGCGAAACAGTAGAAAACCCTTGTGAATTATCGAAAAAGCTCAGTGACAGACATTTTGGAATCGGCGGTGACGGTGTTGTGCTTATAAAACCATCACAAAAAGCCGATTGTTTTATGGATATTTATAACGCTGATGGTTCTCGCGCACAGATGTGCGGAAATGCTGTCCGCTGTACTGCTAAATACATATATAGCAACTTAATAAAAAAACCTGTAATTAAGGTTGAAACGCTTAGCGGAATAAAAGTAGTCGAAATTTTGCACAATGGTGGCAGAGTGAATATGGGAAAACCTATTTTGAACGGCAGACTTATTCCTACTCGCTATGGCAACAGTATTGTAAGAGATAAAATTCTCAATATAGACAAAAAAGAATATAAAATTACTTGTGTTTCAATGGGGAATCCTCATTGTGTAACATTTTGTGATAATATTGATAATCTTGATTTGCAAAAAATTGGACCGCTTTTTGAGAGACACGAAATGTTCCCTGAAAAAATAAACACAGAATTTGTTAAGATTTTAGATAAAAATCATCTTAAAATGCGTGTGTGGGAGCGTGGAAGTGGCGAAACACTTGCCTGTGGTACAGGTGCTTGTGCAAGTGCAGTTGCAGGCGTGTTGAACGGATATTGTGAAATGAATACAGATATTATTGTTGAAGCCGTTGGTGGTGAATTGACCGTTAAATGGTGCGACGATAATGATGTATATTTATATGGAAATGCGATAACGACATTTCAAGGAGAAATTAATTAAAATCCCGTATGGAGGAATATTTATGAAAATAAATGACAATTTCTTAAAAATTCAGAGTTCTTACCTTTTCTCTAACATTGCAAAAAAGGTAAATGCTTATGTGGCAGCAAACCCTGACAAGCCTATTATTCGTCTTGGTATTGGTGACGTTACTCGTCCTCTTGCAGATGCTTGTATCGAAGCTATGCATAAGGCTGTTGACGAAATGGCAAATGAAAAAACATTTATGGGTTATCCACCAGAATATGGTCACAAATGGCTTTTAGATGCTATTAATGAAAATGACTATAAGGCTCGTGGTGTTGAACTTGATAACAGCGAAATCTTTGTATCAGACGGTGCAAAGAGTGACTGCGGTAATATTGGTGACATTTTCTCAACAGATAATAAGGTTGCAGTTTGTGACCCTGTTTATCCTGTTTATGTTGACACAAATGTTATGAGTGGTCGTTCAGGTAATAAGACTCAGGAAGGCTGGAGCAATATCTACTATATGCCTTGTAATGCAGAAAACAATTTTTTACCTGAACTTCCAAAGGAAAAGGTTGATATTATCTACCTTTGTTTCCCTAACAATCCAACAGGTATGGCTGCTACAAGGGATGAACTCAAAAAATGGGTTGATTATGCAAACGAAAATGGCGCTGTAATCCTTTTTGACTCAGCTTATGAAGCATTTATCACAGAAGAAAATGTACCTCATTCAATTTATGAAATTGAAGGTGCAAAGAGTTGTGCTATTGAGTTCAGAAGTTTCTCAAAAACAGCAGGTTTTACAGGTGTTCGTTGTGGTTATACAGTTGTTCCTCATGATATTAAGGTTGACGGTGTTGAATTAAATGCACTCTGGGCTCGTCGTCAGGCTACAAAGTTCAATGGTGTTTCATATATCACACAGAGAGCAGCAGAGGCTGTTTATAGTGAAGAAGGCAAAAAGCAGGTTCGTGAAATTATTGCATATTACCAGAATAATGCAAAGATTATTTATAATGGTCTTAAAGAATGTGGTTTTACAGTTTATGGTGCAGTAAACTCACCATATGTATGGCTTAAAACTCCTGACGGAATGAGTAGCTGGGAATTCTTTGACACACTTCTTGAAAATATTCAGGTTGTTGGTACTCCTGGCGAAGGCTTCGGTCCGAGTGGTGAAGGATATTTCAGATTGACAGCGTTTGGCTCGACAGAAAACACAATCAAAGCAGTTGAAAGAATTAAGAATTACTTTGCAAAATAAGGAAAAATAGCAGTTCGTTTGAGCTGCTTTTTTTATTGGTAAAAATTTATAGTTGATTTAGTTATAGACAATGTGATATAATTGTGTCTATAAAAAGGAAGGTAGGGATTTTTATGAAAAAAATAATTTCAATTATTTTAGTTGTTGTTATGATTTCTTCAATATTTTGTTTTAATGCATTCGCAGCAGATAAAATGTTGGGTGACGCGAATAACGATGGCGAAGTAACATCTATGGATGCACGTTGGGTTTTGCAATATGCAGTAGGCAATAAAGAGATTGAAGATGTGTCTAATCTCGACATAAATGGTGACAACGACATTACAACTATTGACGCTCGAATGGTGCTTCAGATAGCTACAGGTGTTATCAATCCACAACAGGAAAAGCAGTTAGAATATTTTGTTACTGCATTCAATAATGTAAAGACAAATGCCGAATCTGTTACATTGGTAAAAGTTAATGTTTATGAAGCTGAGCCATATAGTGGCGATGAATTTTTAAAAAGCGAATATGACCAAATGATGGCAGATATGGTAGGAGAAAAGGTTGTAAACGAAACATACAGTGGCGATGATATTGCTATGAGTTTTCCGCCTGTAGGTGCGACTTGTACTCTTTCTATGGATGATGTGAAGGATTTCACTTATATAGAGTCAGAAAATTATTGTACAATAACCTTTAAAGTAAATGGTGAAAAAAATCCGATTCGTGGCAAGGGCGTAGGTGCAGTTGCAAGTGTAGTTACAAAAGACGATATTGACCAGATGCTGAAGGAAGAGGAAATAGATGCTTATGTAAGTGGAAATGTCAGATACAACGATGTAACAGTACAAGCAAAAATTGACTTGAGAACAGGAAATATGGTTGAGTATTATGTTGACGCACCACTTGTTATGGAAATGAGTGGATTGATTAATATGAATATGGGAATAGGCACAGCAGAAACCTGGAAAATTATATACTAAAAACGAAGGACTTGTTCAAGCGAACAAGTCCTTTTTGTATGGTCTTTAGCAAAGATATAATCCCCCGGTTCTACCGGGGGAATAAAAAAGCTTTAGTAAAAATAAAACGTGGCGAGCAATGGCAAGCCACAAAAAAGTAGTCGAGAAAAGATTAACCTCCAAGTATAATAGTG
>JAZSDZ010000007.1:0-2315 GCA_045531435.1 Candidatus Fimenecus sp. | reverse complement strand
TAGAGAGCCTCAAACATTTTTGAAGCTGTACCAGGATGAGATTCCATACCTGCACCAACGATTGAAATCTTAGCAACTGAAGTATCGCAAATGATATTTGAATCATCAATATCAAATAAGTTCTTTACACATTCTACTGTTTCTTCAGCGTTGCTCTTTGAAACTGTGAATGTAATATCCTTTGTGCTGTCACGACCAACAGACTGTAAAATAATATCAACATTTATCTTGTGCTTTGCGAGAACATCAAAAAGCTTGAAAGCCACACCAGGTGTGTTTGGGATTTGTGTAATTGAAATACGTGCCACATCAGTATCCTTTGTAACACCTCTGATAAGCATTTTTTCCATTTTGGTAACCTCCTTAACAATTGTACCGGGAACTCTCTTAAGACTTGAGAGAACTTCTAATTCAACATTATATTTTTTAGCCATTTCAACAGAACGGTTATTTAAAACCTGTGCACCAAGAGTTGCGAGCTCAAGCATTTCATCATAGGTGATTTCCTGAAGTTTCTTTGCATTGTCAACTTTTCTTGGGTCTGCTGTGTAAACACCTTCAACATCTGTAAAAATCTGGCAACGGTCAGCACGAAGTGCAGCAGCAATAGCAACAGCACTTGTATCTGAACCACCACGACCAAGAGTTGTAAGGTCGTCATATTTATTGATACCCTGGAAACCTGCAACAACAACAATATTGTGGCGGTCAAGTTCTGAACGAAGTCTGTCAGCCTTAACATTCTTAATTCTTGCTGTTCCGTAAGCAGAGCTTGTGTTGAAGCCTGCCTGCCATCCGAGAAGTGAAACTGCCGGACAGCCTAATTTTTCGATAGCCATAGCAAGGAGAGCGATTGAAATCTGTTCACCCGATGCCATAAGCATATCCATTTCTCTCTTTGATGGTTTTGAATTAATCTCATAAGCCTTCTCAATCAAGTCGTCTGTTGTATCGCCCTGTGCTGATACTACAACAACAACGTCGTTACCTGCACGGTAAGTATCAGTAACAATTTGGGCAACATTCATAACTCTTTCGGCGTCACGAACACTTGAACCACCGAATTTCTGAACTATAAGTCCCATATATATCCTCCTAAAGGTTATTTATTAATAATCAGTTACTCTTATAAGAGATTTTATGCTGATTGAAGAAATGTTGTTAAGCTTTTCTGTAAGCTCACTTTCCACCATAGCCGGTGTAATAAATGCAAGTTCATCTGACTTACATCCGTCAAATGCAAGAACCTCTACCTTGCCGATTGCATTCTCAACATCCTGTAAAGCAATTGCTTTGTCTGTTACTTCAGCACGGATGTAAAGAGGGTTAGATGCTGACTTGTAATCAACAACATAATTTTCCTCTGCATCATCCCAACCGAAAGGCTTCTTTCTGTCAAGATTTCTTGCACAGTCAATAACGTCAGCCACAACCGCTGATGCTGTTGGGAGCTTACCTGCACCCTTACCATAGAATACAACATCGCCTGTCGCATTACCACGCACAAGAATTGCATTGAAAACATCACTTACTGATGCCAACTGACTACCATTCATAACGATTGCAGGTGAAACTATTGCAAAAATCTTTCCGTCATCCATTCTCTTTGCACGACCAAGAAGTTTAATAACACCACCATATGCACCGATATATGCAACGTCATCAAGAGTAATTTTTGTAATTCCCTCCGTATATACTGAATCAGGATAAACATGCTTTCCGAACGCAAGAGATGCCAGAATGCAAATCTTTCTGCCCGCATCGTGACCTTCAACGTCTGCTGTAGGGTCTTTTTCTGCATATCCGTTATCCTGAGCAAGTTTAAGCGCATCCTCAAAACTCATATTCTTTTCAATCATCATTGTAAGAATAAAGTTTGTTGTACCGTTAAGGATACCTGCGATTTCATCAATTTCATTTGCTGCAAGGCACTGTGAAATCGGACGGATAATTGGAATACCACCACCAACAGATGCCTCAAACAAGAAATTAACATTATTCTCAGCAGCATACTGTAAAAGCTCACAGCCCTTTGCTGCAACAAGTTCCTTGTTTGATGTTACGACGCTCTTACCTGCTTTAAGACATGATGAAACAAATTCATAAGCAGGATGAAGTCCACCCATAGTTTCAACTACAACCTTAACATCATCGTCATTAAGAATTATGTTAAAATCCTTTATCATTTTATCCTCGTGAGGGTCTCCAGGGAAATCCCTTAAATCGAGAATATATTTAACTTCCATTTCTTTTTGTGTGCTTCTTTTTACGATACTATCGTGGTTTTTTGTGAGGACTTCAACCACACCTGAACC
>JAZSDZ010000102.1:0-9715 GCA_045531435.1 Candidatus Fimenecus sp. | reverse complement strand
AAGATGTTCTGCATCGATTTCAACAAGAACGATACCTGTTGTTGTTGAAAGGTCTGTGATAGCAACTGTAGGAGCACCTGCTGTACAGAAGAAAGCGTCAATCTTACCATCCTTGAGAGCATCAGCTGATGCCTGGAAGCTGAGGTTCTGCTTGTCGATATCTTCGAATGTAATGTCATATGCACCAAGAATCTGCTGAGCATTGAATTCAACACCTGAACCACTATCACCAACAGAAACTTTCTTACCCTTAAGGTCAGCAACTGTCTTGATACCTGAATCAGCACGAGCTACGATTTGACAAACTTCTGCATAAACAGCACCGAGAGTTGAGAAAGACTTGATTGCGCCGTCATTTTCAAAGAGAGATGTGCCGTTGTAAGCATAGTCCATAACGTCGTTCTGAACGATAGCCATATCAACGATACCGTCGTCGATGTCAAGGATGTTTGCCTTTGAAGCACCTGAAGACTGAATTGTGAGCTGAGCACCTGTCTTTTCTTTGAGAACTGTTGAGATAACGTTACAGAAACCATAGTATGTACCTGTTGTACCACCTGTACCTACATTGATTTTAACTGTAGAGATATCATCAGTTTCACCTTGTGCAGGTTTATTATCGCCACAAGCTGTAAGGAAAACAGTTGTGAAAGCAAGAATAACTGCGAGAACTACTACTAATCTTTTTTTCATTTTTATATTTCCTCCTTTTTGATTTGCAAAATAACCTTTCGCAAAATCTATTTAGCAACATTATACATTATAATTCAAAAATATGCAAGTAAATTGAATAAATTTGTCAATAGTGTGAATAAAACTGTTAATTTTTACCTTTAAGACTGCTTCCAAGTACGTCAGATGTCTCTGAAATAGTGATGAATGCATTAGGGTCAATGGCTGAAACTATCGTTTTAAGCTTTGCAATCTGGAATCTGTTCACTACAAAGTAAATAACTGAACGGGATTTTCCCGAATAATATCCTGTTGCGTGAATCTGTGTAACACCATAACCAAAATTACTGCTTAAAGCATCACAGACTTCCCCTTCCATTTCCGTAACAATCATAACAGATTTTGCTTTATCAAGACCTTCAACAATAAAGTCAACCGACTTAATACCAACAGCATAAGTGATAATTGAGTAAAGAGGTAATTCCCAACTGTTGAAAACGATACCTATTATAATATATAAAATGACATTATAAATCATAACAAAAGTACCGACAGTCATATTGAGTTTTTTCGAGAAGATAACTGCCATAACCTCGATTCCGTCAATAGCACCGCCGTAACGGATAGTAAGTCCACTGCCAACACCTGAAATAAGACCACCGAAAATTGCACAAAGAATTAAGTCATTTCCAGCAAAAGGTGAGGACTCGGCAACATCTATAGGCAGAATATCTGTGATTGCATACGATGAAAGTGAATAAATAACAACAGCCCATATTGAGTATATTGTGAATTGTATTCCTTGTTTTTTTAATCCGAAAAGGAACAGAGGAATATTAAGAAGAACAAGGAAAAATGAAAGGTTAAACTCTTCAGGAGTCACTTGCCATAAAAGCATTGATGTACCTGAAATCCCACTGTCGTAAAGGTTGACAGGTGCTAAAAACATTGTAACGCCTATTGAATTTATAATACCAGCAAAAAATAAAATAAGAAAATTCTTGATTTTAAGACCCTTTAAATCCTCAACAACCTGATTTTTCAATTTGTTCATGTTGATTTTGCTCATTATAACCTCCAGGTATTTCTTATATATAATAAGTATATCATAAATAAGCACAAAATGCAAAATCATATAAAACAAAAGTCCCCACATAGCTTTGTGAGGACCTGGTATGTAGTTATTCTTTATCTGATTCCGTAATTTTCGATAACATAGTCCATATCCTTATCACCACGACCTGAAAGGTTGATAAGAACTGAGCCGTGTTCCATCTGCTTTGCAAGTTTCATACCATATGCAACAGCGTGTGAGCTTTCGATAGCAGGAATGATACCTTCAAGACGAGACAGCTTGAAGAATGTATCGATTGTTTCTTCGTGGTCTATCACATCATACTTAACTCTGCCGATTTCCTGTAAAAATGCGTGTTCAGGACCTGAAGAAGGGTAGTCAAGACCACTTGCAACTGAATAAACAGGAGCAGGTTCACCATTTTCATCCTTAAGCATAATACTGTTAAATCCGTGCATAATGCCCTCTGTACCATATTTAAGACTTGCAGCGTGGTCACCCATTTTAGGACCACGGCCAAGTGGTTCAATACCATAAATATCAACAGGGTCATTTAAAAATCCTGAGAAGAGACCTGCAGCATTACTACCGCCACCAACACAAGCAACAACAGCGTTAGGAAGATGACCTGTCATTTCCATAAACTGTTCTCTTGCCTCAATACCAATAACACTCTGGAAATCACGAACCATCATTGGAAATGGGTGAGGGCCAAGAACAGAGCCGATACAATATATGCAATCGTTGTACTCTTTACTGTATGCATCAAATGCAGCGTCAACAGCTTCTTTAAGAGTCTGAAGTCCGTGAGTAACTTCCACAACATTAGCACCTAAAATTTTCATTCTTGCAACATTTGGTGCCTGTTTCTTAATGTCAACAGAACCCATATAAATGTCACATTCAAGACCAAAATAAGCAGCTGCAGTAGCAAGAGCAACACCGTGCTGACCTGCACCTGTTTCAGCGATAACTTTTTTCTTGCCCATATATTTTGCAAGGAGTGCTTCACCCATACAATGATTAAGCTTGTGTGCACCTGAATGGTTTAAATCTTCACGCTTTGCATAAAGCTGAACCTTGCCACCAAGAGAATCTGAAAGTCTTTCAAGATGTGTAACAGGAGTAGGACGACCCTGAAATTCCTTACGGATTCTGCGAAGTTCTGCAATAAACTTTCTTGACTGACAAATTGAAAAATATGCTTCAGTAATTTCAGCCATAGCGTTCTTTAATTTATCGTCAATATAAACGCCACCGTATTTGCCAAAGTAACCGTTCTTATCAGGATAATTGTTAAAATAAGTATCAAAATCAACATTGTTTAAAATCATAATTATGTCTCCTAAAAGTAGTATTTTATGTGTTAAATGTTATTTTATGTTTCGCCATCGTTTTGTTAAAAGCATCATAATATCACCCATAAAAATAATAAAAGTCCATCCCACAAAACAATGGGACAGACTGTAAAATCTGCGGTACCACCCAAATTCGTATCACAAGACACGCACTCACTGTGTACTTTCATACACATAGCACTATAACGGTTGCCCTCCGTCGCATCTACTCGTTTTCACTTTCAATTTGCCCTCAAAAGTCCATTCATTGAATCATTCATTACCGAATTTACACCATCGTCGGCTCTCTAAAAACAAAAAGAATCAATTACTACTCTTTCTCATTGGTTTGTTGGTCAAATATTAACTTATAAGAATTTTATCACCACAAATAAATAATGTCAATAGAAAATTTTAGGAATGTCAGTTATACAAATTATAATTAGTCGTACATCTTTTATTTTCGTTTCAGCCATTGACTTTATTGCTTTAGCGTGATAAAATTATCCGCGGTGATTTTTTTGGAAAAGAAGAATACATACAAGGCTGCCTATAAGGCAGCATTTCCACACACAATACCCGTAATGACAGGTTACCTTTTCATTGGTATAGCCTTTGGTGTTATGTTCGCCGATAAGGGCTATAATTTTCTTTGGGCAGGACTTATGAGCTTGCTTGTTTATGCCGGTTCAGGTCAATATCTTGCAGTTAATTTCTTTGACCCGTCAGTAAGTCTTTTACAGGTTGTGTTTCTGACTTTTATGGTTAATGTCCGACATATTTTTTATGGCTTGTCATTACTCGATAAATTCAAGGTATCGGGCAAAAAGAAGCCGTATATGATTTTTTCACTTACAGACGAAACATATTCTCTTTATTTTTTAACAAAAACACCACCTGATGTTGATGAAGGAAAGTTTTTGTTTGCACTTGCCACTCTTGACCAGTCATATTGGATAATCGGCTCAATTATTGGTGCTGTTGCAGGTAGTCTTATTCCTTTTGACTCAACAGGCATTGACTTTGCTATGACAGCACTCTTTATTGTGATTTTTGTTGAACAGTGGTTTGAAAAGAAAAATCGTTTCCCTGCAATAGTGGGCATTGTCGCAAGTGTATTATGCCTTCTTGTGTTCGGTAAGGACAGTTTTATTTTACCGTCAATGATAATTATAATGATTGTGCTTCTTTCAAATCATCGTATTGAAGAAAAGAAGAATAATACAAAGGGGGATAAAGAAAATGAATAATCTTCCTGTGTCGTTCTGGCGTTCTTTTACTATAATAGTATTGGTTGCTTTAGCTACACTTGCAACACGAGCAATCCCATTTATACTTTTTCCTGAAGGCAAAAAAATCCCGAAAGCAGTACAATATCTTGGTAAGGTATTACCACCGGCAGTAATAGGTATGCTTGTTGTATATTGCTTTAAAGGTATAGAAATAACATCTGCACCTTTTGGGTTGCCTGAAACATTTGCAGGTGTAGTGGTTGCTCTTTTACATGTATGGAAAAGAAATAATCTTTTAAGTATTGGTGTGGGAACAATTTTCTATATGATACTTGTTCAGTACATTTTTAAATAATTTGTTTACTTTTAACAAATCGCTTCTGACGGGGATATTTTCCCGTCAATTTTTTTGTGCATTTACACTTAAAAACCTCATATATATAATAGTATAGGAAAATTTAGGCATATTTGAATAAAAATATGCATAAAATATACACAAGTAATGTATATATACAAGCTTAGGGATGTGATATTTTGTAACCGATTTGTAATAAATTAAAAAAATTTTAACATTTTCACAAAAAAAATTAAAATGAAACTCAAAAAAACACAAAATATAGTGGTTTGAAGAGGGTCGATTGGATATTAAGTCGAAATTTGACTCCGTTTTTTGTTAAATATGTACAAAAAACATTTTTTTAAAAATTTGACTTTTCTTTTGAGTATGAATATAATTTTCAAGGTCACAAAGCGAGAATAACGGTCGCTGTTTTTGGTGAGTTTAAAAATCCGCTTTTCTAAGTTAGGATTTAAACAAGCACCTTGATTATGTGTCAAGGGATAACACGACTTATTAAAGGAGCAGAATGATGAATCAAAATATTAAAGGGCAAGTAAGAGTAACTCGTCGTATTGCGGTACGAGTAATAGCGATTATTTTAGCGTTGGCTATTTTATGCGCTGGAACAGCTTTTGCTGCCACAAGTGAGACTCCATATATCGTAGATATTTATGAAGGCTCACAGGTAACAAGAATCGAAACTACTGAAACAGTAGCTGAAAAGGTTGTTGCCCAAGCGGGAATTCAGTTGTCCGAAAATGATAAACTTATACTTGACGATTTTAACCCTGGTAAGGACAGCAGAATTGAAATCTATCGTGCAGGTCAAGTGACTTTTGTACACGCAGATGGAACAGTTATCAATACAGTATTTGCAGGAACAGTAGCAGAGCTTATTAAAAGTCAGGGTGTTACACTCTCTGATACTCTTTTCTCAAGTGTCAACGTAAACGCTGTTGTGACAAACAATTTACGAGTTGAAATTATTAGTGCTTATGACATTATAATCAACGTTGACGGTGAAGAGAAAACAGTAAGCACCACTGTGAAAACAGTAGGCGATTTATTGAAGGAACAAGGAATCACTCTTGATGAGGACGATGAGGTTTCACCAACTGCTGATACAGTTCTTTCAAATGATTTAGTTGTTGATGTGCTTCGTGTTGAATATGTAACACGTGCGACAGAAGAAAAGATTCCATATACAACTGAAAAAGTTAATTCTTCAGCATTGAATAAAGGTACTCAGAAGGTTAGCCAGAAGGGTGCTGATGGTGTAAAAACTATCACGTATGAAGATAAAGTTGTTAATGGTGTTGTTGAATCTTCAGAGCTTGTAAGTGAAGAGATTACAAAAGAACCTGTTAAGGAAATTATCAAAGTAGGTACTCTTGTAAAAGAAACTTCAACAAAATTAGGAAACAATAAGATTGAAAAGAATGGAAAACCAATTTCTGAACTTCCACTTCCATCAAAGTATTCAATCGGTGAAAACAATGTTCCTACAGAATTTAAATATACAATAAAGGGCAGAGGCGCTGCTTACTGTATCCCTGGTGGTATTACATCGACAGGTAAACCGGTTAAGCCGGGCTATATCGCAGTAAATCCGGAGCAAATTCCTTACGGTACTGAAATGTGGATTGTATCAGATGACGGTGTAGTTTATGGTTATGCTATTGCTGCTGATACAGGTGGATTTGTAAAAAATGGTTATTTCACATGTGACCTTTATATGAATAGCACAGAACAGTGTTATCAGTGGGGCGACAGAGCCGTTACAATTTACGTATTATAATTAAATCAGAAGAGTTCTTCGGGACTCTTCTTTTTTATTGCATTTCGGTATGTTTATGATAAAATAGAAATATAATAATATGTCAGGGCGTGAAAAAATGAGAGTATTGACAGTTGAGAATGTTAAAAAAGTGGAAGCATTAGCAAATGAAGGTGGTATTTCTTATCTTCAGCTTATGGAAAATGCAGGTTCATACTGTGCAAGAGTTATCCGTAAAACATATATTAATACAGATAAAAGAAAAATCCTCGTTGTATGTGGTAAAGGCAAAAATGGCGGAGACGGCTTTGTAATTGCAAGAAAACTTCACGAAAGCAATTTCAATGTAGCCGTAATGTTGACCATGGGAATGCCAAATGACGATATTTCTTCAGAAATGCTGTCTCGTGTTCGTGCGTTGAACATTCCTATAGTGGACTATGATTCAAAAGGGTCAACTGACAGTTATTTTGAAAGCTCACATATTGTAGTTGATTGTATTTTCGGTATCGGTTTTCACGGCGAGCCTGATGAAATGATATCGTCTCTTATTAAAAAGATAAATTCATCAACTGCAGATGTTGTAAGTATTGATATTCCAAGTGGTCTTGAGGGTGACAGTGGTAAGGTGAATAAAAATGCAGTTGTGGCAGATATGACGATTGCAGTTTTGACTCTTAAACCTGTTCATGTGTTAAAACCATCATTGGAGAATTGTGGCAAAGTAGTTTTAGCTCCTATCGGCATTCCTGATAAGTTCTTTAGAAAGGTATCAGCATCACTTTTTACAATTGATACGGAAGAAGTCAAGGCGTTTTTTACGAAGCGTGATTCCACAAGCCATAAAGGTACATATGGCACAGTCCTTGTAATAGGTGGCAGTTATGAAATGCCGAATGCAGTTTATTTTGCATCGCAAGGTGCTGTGAATAGTGGCTCAGGTCTTGTGAAGGTGGCTTTTCCTGCTGTTATGTACAGTGCAATTGCCCCAAAAACATATGAACAGACATTAGTGCCGTTGGAAAGTAATAAATCGGGAAGAATTTCACAAAATGCAGTACGACGACTTGAAAGAGAATTGAAAAAATGCTCTTGTGTATTGATTGGTTGTGGTATGGGTGCTGATGAAGACACAAAGGCGGTAACAAAATTTGTAATTGAAAATTCAGAAGTGCCTGTTATTATTGATGCAGACGGAATAAACTGCCTGAAAGGAAACATAGATATTATTGATAATGCAAAAGCACCTGTGATTTTGACTCCTCATCCAAAAGAAATGTCACGAATTGCAGATGTTACAGTAGAAGAAATTCAGGAAAATCGTGGTGCAGTTGTACAAAGTTTCACAAATGCACACAATGCAACACTCGTGCTTAAAGGTGCGTCAACACTTGTGGGATGTACAGAATTTCCTGATATGTATGTTAATTCGTCAGGTAATCCGGGTATGGCGACAGGTGGTAGTGGCGATGTTCTGAGTGGGATAATTGCATCCTTTGTTTCTCAGGGTATGGATGCTTTCAGAAGTGCTATTGCAGGTGTCTATGTTCACGGCTTGGCAGGTGACGACGTGACTGAAAAATATTCAATGATGGGAAATACCCCATCTCTCATATTAAAAGAACTTCCATTGACATTGGGAAAAATTGAATAGGTAAATTTTATGAAAAGATTCCTTTGTATTATTTTTGTGATTTTGATTCTGACAGGATGTGAAAAAGAAAAGACAAAGGAAAGTGAAATTCCTGATTACAGGGGATTTGAAACAGATGTTTGTACGGAAATCAATGAAATGAAAATTACGGGTTATGCTGTGTATTCTGAAATTGACGGTCTTGCATTCGTTGTTACATCTCCTGAATCAGTAAAAGGAATGGAAATAATCTGTAAGGACGGTGAATGCAAGATAAACCTTCATGAACTGTCCTTTTCGCTTCCTTATGAGCGTTTGCCATTTAATGCAATATTTGTAAGCCTAATGGCGTGTAGTGAAAATGCAAAATCTGCCATTTGTGAAAATGAATATTATAAATTCAGGTCAAAAGAATATACGTATCATCTGTATGTTGATGAAGAAACTAAAAATTTTCAGAAACTTATGGTTGACGGAAATGTGATTCTGACTTTTGAAAATTTTCAATATATTATGGGACAGACTTAAAACTTTAAGAATAGTATGTATTACTCTCTGATTTTTTTACCTTCTATGTTTATTTTTACAAATACAAGGTAAGAATAAAAGTGTAAGGAGTGATACGAAAAATGAATGTAAAACGTGGGGACATATATTACGCCGATTTAAGTCCTGTTGTTGGTTCAGAGCAAGGTGGCATTCGTCCTGTACTTATAGTGCAAAATGATGTTGGTAATAAATACAGTCCTACTGTGATTGCAGCGGCAATAACAAGTCAGCAGGATAAATCGAGAATGCCCACCCATATAAATGTAAACGGAGACACCTGCGGACTCAGTAAGGACTCTGTTGTATTGCTTGAACAAGTGCGAACAATTGACAAACAACGATTAAAAGAACGTATGGGAAATCTTTCCATATCTGATATGAATAAAATAAACAAAGCATTAACAGTTTCTTTCGGATTAATATAGGTGATAATTCTTGGCTCCCCTTTTAGGGGAGCTGTCACCGTCAGGTGACTGAGGGGTTTCCTATTAACAAATTATGAAATATTTATTAATTTTACATAAAACAATTGACACGAGTGGAAAAAATTGCTAAAATTTATTTAGCACTCGAAAGGCTAGAGTGCTAAAAAGTATATTTATTAACTTTCAGGAGGTAATATAAAATGACTATTAAACCACTTGCAGACAGAGTTGTACTCAAGTCTTGTGAAATGGAAGAAACAACAAAGAGCGGTATCGTTCTTGCTGCTTCTGCACAGGAAAAACCACAGATTGCTGAGGTTGTTGCAGTAGGTCCTGGTGGACTTGTTGACGGAAACGAAGTAAAAATGTATGTTAAGGTTGGCGATAAGGTAATTATCGGCAAATATTCAGGTCAGGAAGTTAAGATGGACAAAGAGGAATACACAATTGTTCGTCAGGCAGAAATTCTTGCTATTGTAGAATAAGGGAGGGCTTTATAGATGGCTAAACAGATTATTTATGGTGAAGAGGCAAGAAAAGCTCTTCAGAATGGTATTGATAAATTAAGCAATACAGTTAAAATCACACTTGGACCAAAAGGTAGAAATGTAGTTCTTGACAGAAAATATGGTGGTCCACTTATCACTAACGATGGTGTTACAATTGCAAAGGAAA
>JAZSDZ010000088.1:0-44330 GCA_045531435.1 Candidatus Fimenecus sp. | reverse complement strand
GCTGCATCACAGTTTTTAAGAAGAGGCAATGCCTGATGCTTTAAAACACAGGATTCATAGAGATGGATTGTATTTGCCTTAATATCCGCATTGTCACGGAATGGGAAAAGATATTTATCCTCCCCCGCTGTAACATTTTTCCAGAGCTTGTATGTGTTTTCCACGCTACTTGCACGGAATTTATAGTCACGAATCATTCTGCGGAGAAAACGGAAGTTTCTCTTATTTAAAACGATTTCACCGTTTTCGTCATAAATTCTTGATGACACATTTATATAAACCTTGAGAAGCTTACCCTGCACTTTCTCCGTAATTACAGGATTAAGAGCATGAAGTCCTTCGATAATTACAACATCATCGTCACCTAAGGTGATTTCATTAAAATCAGTATCACTTCGCTTACCTGTTGTAAAATCAAAGACAGGAGTTTTTACTGTTTCGCCACGGATAAGTCCGTTCAAATCCTTTTCGAGACGATTCAAATCAAGGGCATATACAGTTTCGTAATCCTGAGTACCATCAGGAAGATAAGGAATATCATCACGATTAAGATAAAAGTCATCAAGGCTTAAAACATAAGTTTTTACACCTTTTTTTAAAAGACCTTCTTTCAGTTTTCGTGCAGTTGTGGTTTTTCCTGCTGACGAAGGACCTGCAAGCATTACAATCTCTCTGCCTTCTTCCGTAATGATTTTATTCACAATGCTGTTTATGATATTGTCGTATCTTTCTTCGCATTCTTTTATGAATTCCAACGGGTCGTGATTTGCTCTTTCGTTGATATATTCAAGTTTATTATTTATGTTTCCCATTTACAATACCTCACCAAATTATTCAATTATTTGTATGTATTATAAAATTCAGTTATTCTTTTCTTTCTCTCCAACAATTCATTAAAACCTGAAATATACTCAAAAGGATATTTAAAATTGAAAATTCGTTCAATTTCATTTCCGTCAGGTGCTTTCAGTTTTGTTACTGCGCCACCGCCACAAGAAAGAATTGTATGACATTCTTCCATCATAAAAATGTTGTAAATGCATTCGGCATTGTCCTTTGCCCATCCTACATTTTCAAGTGCACCTGCAGATTTTGACTGACGGTACATATAGTATGGGTGATACTTGTTGTACAACTTTTCATAAGTATATCCCAACATCTGTGACGCTGTATTTGCATTTTCAACTGCAATTTTCGGCGAATTCTGTCCGATTGACGATGAACGCTTTACAGCAAGAGTATGAACAGTAATATTTTCAGGTTCAAGGCTTATTGCAGTGTCAAGTGAATGACAAAAGCCTTCATAGGTATCTGTAGGAAGTCCTGCAATCAAGTCCATATTTATATTATTAAAGCCGATTTTTCGTGCAAGATTAAAAATATTCACTGTATCCTCTGCACTGTGTCGTCTGCCAACAGCCTGTAAAACGGAATCATTAAATGTCTGTGGATTTATGCTTATTCTGTCAACGGGACTATTTTTAAGTACCGATAATTTGTCTTCTGTAATTGTATCGGGACGACCTGCCTCAACAGTAAATTCACGGCAAGTTGTCAAATCAAAATTGTTTTCTATTGAATTTATGACTGTTTTAAGTTGTTCTGCTGAAAGTGTTGTTGGTGTACCGCCACCTATATATATGCTTTCAAGCCTAACACCTGTATTTTTCGCGATTTCACCTGTTATTCTCAATTCTTCTGACAAAAGTTCAACATACTGTGGCAAGAGATTTCTTGCTTTGTCATTTTCTACGGAATGAGAAACAAATGAACAGTAACTACATCTTGAAGGACAGAAAGGAATTGAAACATAAAGGCTGAAGGAGTTTTTACTGCTTGTGCCGATAATTCTTTCTTCCCAATCGGCAACCTCCCTTGCAAGACGGAATTTTTCATCTGTTACAAGCAAATCGTTCTTAAAATACACTTCTGTCTTTTCTCTGCCCAACTGTTTTTCAGTATTTATAAGGAGTTTTGACGGTCGAACACCTGTGAGCACTCCCCATTTAGGATAAAATCCTGTATATTCACCCATTAGTGAATACACCAATCTGCCCATCTGCATTTCGTTGTCGTCGCAAAGAGGTGCAGCAAGAGTTTTATTGAAATTATCAAAATTTATTATGACCTTAATTTCGTCTGTTACAGCAGTTGAAATATGAAAATCGTCACAATCTTCATAAACTACCTGAATTTTTACATCAGGCATAAAAATTCTGACTAACTTTTCCATTTCATAATGAAATTTATGATTGATTACAAGTAACTTTATCATTTTCTTCTGAAACGAGTTCTCATATAACGGTTATTATCACGCTCAAAATCAAGAGTTGTATCATCTTCGTGACCAGGATAAACCTTATAGTCGCCTTCTAATTCACCGATTTTCACAAGTGAACGAAGTTCCTGACGACCATTACCACCGTAAAGGTCAGTTCTTCCTGCACAAAGACGGAAAAGAGTATCACCTGAAAACATAACTCTGTCTTCAGTGAAAAGATAGCAAACGCCACCCTTAGAATGACCGGGTGTGTGCATAACTGTAATTTTTGTATTGCCAAGCATAATTTCTGTTCCGTCTTCCGTTAAGGTGTCAGCATTTACTTCAGGAAACTCGTAACCCATACAATTTATTTCAAATTCATTTTTTGAGATATCATGAAGCATTTCTTCATCATCTTTATGAATTACAACCTTTGCACCTGTATTATCCTGAACCATTTTTGCACCACAGAAATGGTCAAAATGGCCGTGAGTGAGAAGAATATATTTAACATTCTTGCCATTTAATTTTTTGATTAAACTCTCTTCAGGAAGTGACGGGTCAACAACTGCTGTATCACCTGTTTCCTTGTCAGTAACGATATAAGTGTTTGTTGTAAAACCGTTGTCCATTATTGCTAAATGCTTTTCTACTGTAATCATATCTATTTACTTCTTTCTCCAAATTTCTGAATCATAAAGGATTGTAACAGGACCGTCGTTGAGAAGTTCAACCTTCATATCGGCACCGAAAACACCTTTTTCTACATTTTTTACACCATTTTCTATGAGCTTATCACAGAAATATTCATACAACTCATTGGCTCTGTCAGGATGAGCAGAATGACCGAATGACGGTCTGTTGCCTTTTTTCAAATCAGCACAGAGTGTAAACTGTGATACTGCTAAAATTTCACCATCCACATTCTGTATATCAAGATTCATTTTTCCTTCGTCATCTTCAAAAACACGAAGAGTTGATGTTTTTCGTGCAAGGACATCTGCATCTGCTTCAGTATCGTCATCCATAACTCCGAGCAGAATAAGATAACCTTTACCTATTTTTGAAACAAGCTCACCATCCACAGTTACACTTGCTTTTGATACTCTTTGAATTACTGCTTTCATATTATATTGTCCTTTTGAATAGTTGCTTTTTTAACATTTTGTATAAGATTAATATAATAACCCTTAGTTTGAGGGAGAATTTTTCACAGTGCATTTTGCAGTGAGCAGTGCCGTATGAAGATACTGCCCCAAACAAAAATGTGCAATGGGAAATTCTAACCAAACTATTATCGCTCGACTGATAAAATTCCGTCTATCTTTTCAATTCTTGTAATAAGATTTTTAAGATGGTCAAGACCACTTACATTGACGGTAAGCTCAACGATTGTTCTGCCGTCTTTCATATCGTGGGTACTGATGCTTGTAATATTAACTCGCATATTTGCAACCTGTAACGCAACATCAGCCATAAGTCCAACTCGTGAAAGACAAGTGAGCTGAAGCGTTGCCTTGTAATCCTCACGAACATTTTGATTCCAATATGCATTTACCCAACGCGCAGGTTCAGCACAGTTCGCAATATCCTTCGGTACATTTGTGCAATCTCTCTTATGAATTGATACACCGTGACCACGGGTGATAAATCCGATAATTTTGTCACCCGGAAGAGGATTACAGCACTGTGAGAACTTAATAAGACAATTGTCAATACCTTCAACTGTAACTCCGTCGTGATTTTTCTTTGAATTATCCTTGACAGGAACAACCTTGATTTCA
The DNA here is from genome assembly GCA_045531435.1 of Candidatus Fimenecus sp. GTDB lineage: Bacteria > Bacillota > Clostridia > Oscillospirales > Acutalibacteraceae > Fimenecus. Next base: position 40,283 of record JAZSDZ010000088.1, on the reverse strand, counting down.
TTACGGCTCTTGTCGTAGTTTTTCTGATACTCCTCTTTGATATACGGCATCATACGGTTGATGGACAGTCCACCGTAACCGATTGCAGCATAGAAATCGTCAATATTGTCCATTCGTTGACGCTCTGCAAGTTTTTTGACAAATTTCTGATAATCTTCATCAGACAGACGGATATAATTTCGTCTGAATTCGCGTTCAATTTCTTCTCTGCCCTCGACGATATTTTCTTCTCGTCTTTCCTTTTTGAACCAGGAACGGATTTTGCTCTTTGCCTGACTTGTCTTTACAATATTGAGCCAGTCACGGCTCGGACCCTTGCCCTGCTGTGAAGAAGTAAGAATTTCAACAATTTCGCCTGTTTTGATTACATAATCAATAGGCACAATTCGTCCATCAACCTTAGCACCTGTCATCTTGTTACCGACAGCAGAGTGAATTGCATAGGCAAAGTCAATAACAGTTGAACCAACGGGAACATTAATAACATCACCCTTTGGTGTATAAACAAATACTTCGTCAGTAATAAGGTCAGTTTTGATTGTGGAAACAAGTTCTCTTGCATCTCCTGTTTCCTGCTGTGTTTCAAGCATTTCACGAATCCACTGAAGACGCTGGTCAAAGCTCTGTTTTCCGCCGGAAACACCAAGTTTATATTTCCAATGGGCTGCGATACCGAATTCAGCAGTACGATGCATTTCCCAGGTTCTTATCTGCACCTCAAAAGGTGTACCCTCTTTACCAATCAAGGTTGTGTGAAGTGACTGATACATATTTGGTTTTGGTGTGGAAATATAGTCCTTGAATCTGCCCGGAAGTGGTTTATACATATCGTGAATAATACCAAGGCAGTTATAACAGTCAACTACGCTGTCAACGATAATACGGACTGCATAAATATCGTAGATTTCATCAAACTGTTTACCCTGCATATACATTTTACGGTAAATTCCGTGAACGGATTTAATACGACCGCTGATTTGTGCATTAGGAACAGTTTGTTTTACTCTTGCACTGATTTTTTCCTTTATGTTCTCAAGGAAATCGTTACCTGAATCATTTGATTTTTTAAGATTTTCTTCAATTCCCTCATATGCCACAGGGTCAAGGAAACGGATTGCCCTGTCCTCAAGTTCTTCCTTAACGGAACGGATACCGAGACGATGGGAAATAGGTGCAAAAATTTCAAGTGTTTCAAGTGCTTTATCTCTCTGCTTCTGTGGTGGCATAAACTGTAAGGTTCTCATATTATGCACACGGTCAGCAAGTTTAACGATAATAACACGGATATCCTTTGACATAGCAAGGAGCATTTTTCGGATATTTTCAGCCTGTGCTTCTTCCTTTGCTTCACTTGAATTAATCTGAACCTGACCAAGTTTTGTAACACCGTCAACTAAAACTGCAACCTCTTCACCAAAATCTCCGATAAGCTGTTCGATAGTGTAATCTGTATCCTCAACAACATCGTGAAGGAGTGCTGCCACAAGTGACTGCCAATCCATACCCAAATCAACAAGAATGTCGCAAACGGCAATAGGATGAATAATATATGGTTCGCCTGATTTTCTCTTCTGGTCACCGTGCTGTTCATTTGCAATCGTAAACGCCCTGTCAATAACCTTTAATTCCTCTTCGTTATGGACTGCCTTTATTCTGTTTCGCAGATTATTATAAAGCTCATTTACATCTACATTTGCATTAAAAACCTCTGCCATTATTATTCACCGCCCTTCATTCTTTCCAGTTTATTTAGAATTTCTGACTGTGACAAATCGGCTTTTTTGCCGTCACCGTCAAATATAATTTCCTCGTTCTGATAATATATAAGTTTCAATTCATACAATACATCAACAGACACAAGCATTGTACAATATCTTTCAACAGGACATTTTGCTCTGTAAGTGAGCATTTCAATGTCATATGACCAGTGTTTGTACTGTTTAAGAATATTGAAAACTCCCAGTAAAAATTCTCTTGTAGGCGTTAAAAACCTTGCCTCGTGAGGAGTCAGTTTTTCTCCTCGTTTATATTTTTCATATAGTCCGCGTGATTTAAAGAATTTTTCATCGTCAACACCTGAAAAACGCATTTCTCTTACCTGTACAGATGCTTTTATTTCACCGCGATACTCATTTTTATCAATTCTCACCGCAAGGTCAACAATATCACCCTCACAGAATGGGAATTCGAGCATTGTTGTAGAGAATTTCATAGCAACAAACTGAGTATTACCCTTTGTAAATGTCAATCTTAAATGCTTACCCTCACCCACAGGCTTTATTGAATCAACCCTCACACCGAAAATGCCGAAAAGTGGTTGAGGATTACCTGCACCAAAAGGCTCAAGGTTTTCAAGTGATTCAACCAAAGACGCGTCAATATATGCAGGATTTAGCTTACAATCAAGGAGTAATTCGGGCACTGTATCAGGCAAGTTTGCTGCATATTCGTTTACGCAACGAAAAAACTCACCAACATTTTCTCTTTTTATTCCAAGTCCTGCCGCAAGAGTATGACCACCGAAATGAGTGAGTAAACCCTCAGCAGACTTGATAGCATCATAAACAGAAAAGCCATTGATACTTCTTGCAGAGCCTGTACCCTCATCACCATCAAAGGTGATTACAATTGTTGGTTTTCCGTATTTTTCTGTAATTCTTGCTGCAACAATTCCGATAACACCATGATGCCATCCCTCGCCACACACAACAATAACTCTTGAATATTTAAGCATTTCGTTGCTTTCAATATGGGCAACTGCTGACTCCATAATCTCACTTTCAAATTCGTGGCGCTGACGGTTACACATATCAACCTGCTCACCAATCTGCAACGCAGTAATCAAGTCGTCACATAAAAGAAGTTTAAGTGCCGTTGTTGCCGATTCAATTCGACCTGCTGCATTTATACGAGGTGCTAACGAATAAGTAACGCCAACTGCATTCAGTTCTCTTTCGCTGACACCCGCTATCTGTCGAAGTGCATTTATACCATTACAAGGATTTGAATTGATTTTTGCAACACCATATTTTACGATTGCGCGGTTTTCATCCTTTAAATCCACCACATCGGCAATAGTGCCCACTGCGATAATATCGGCATATCTGTTCAAAATTTCAGAATAGTCACCTTTTTCCAGAGCACAGACAACCTTAAATGCGACGCCAACACCTGCCCAATCCTTAAAATGAAGATTGCAGTCCTCACGATGCGGGTCAATTACAGCAACTGCTGAGGGCAAAATCTCGCCAACCTGATGATGGTCAGTTACAACTGTATCAACGCCAAGACTGTTTGCATATTCTATTTCTTCAATTGCAGAAATGCCGTTATCCACAGTGACAATCAGTTTGACACCTTTTTCGTGAAGGTGAGTCACAGCATCCTTGTTCATTCCATAGCCTTCACTTATACGGTCAGGAATATAGTACATAACATTGGCATTTCGGGAAAAAAGATATGAATACATAAGTGCCGTTGCAGTAACACCGTCGGCATCATAGTCACCGAAAACGCAGATTATCTCCTGATTTTCAATTGCTTTTTCAATTCGTAAAACTGCATTTTCCATATCGGTAATAAGATATGGGTCACAGAAGCTGAAATCAGAATCAAAAAATTCTTCAACATCCTCATATTCCGTAATTCCGCGGGATACTAATATAAGGGCAGTAAAAGGGTCAAGACTATGGTTTTCTGCAACCTGAGCCGCTAATTCCTTATCAATATGTGCTGTTATCCACTTTTTTCTGCTCATTTGTCTTGCCCCCTTTCGTTATTTAAAAACAGAATTTACTAATTTATCATTATATCATTTCTTCCTTTTGTTTTCAAGGTTTTTGTGGTTATTTTATGCCCATTTTATAGTTGAAAAACATCATATAATATGATAAAATTATTAGTTGAAGGAAATCGAGGTATTCTTATGACAGAAAAAGATATTCAAAACCTTAAAAACATAGAATCTCACGAGAAAAACGGTATTGAAATACCTTATCACCAGAGTGTTGTTATTGAAGAAAATGTAACTATCGGCAAAGGCACAATCATTATGCCGAATACCATGATTTTTTCAGGCGTTACAATCGGTGAAAACTGTGTAATCGGCCCGAATACACTTATTAAAGAAAGCACTATCGGTAATGGTGTAAAGCTAAACTCCGTTCAATGCTATCAATCAAAAGTCCTTGACGGTGCTGACATTGGTCCGTTTGTTCATATACGACCAAATTCAGTTGTCGGTGAAAATGTGCATTTAGGCAACTTTGTGGAAGTCAAGAATTCAAACATTGATGAAGGCACAAAAGTTTCACATCTCACCTATGTTGGTGATTCCGATGTTGGTAAAAGAGTGAATTTCGGTTGCGGTACGGTTACTGTCAACTACGACGGAAAAAACAAGCACAGAACGGCTATCGGTGATGACTGCTTTATCGGTTGTAATACAAATCTTGTAGCACCTGTGACACTTTGTGATGGTGCTTATACCGCTGCGGGTTCAACAATCACCAACGATGTACCTGCTGACTCACTTGGTATTGCAAGAGCAAGACAAGTGAACCTTGTTGGTTGGCGTGAAAAAAACAAAGACAGATTTAAAAAATAAAGGAAAACAAAAATGTTTAACAGATTCAGAAAACAGACAAATTCAGGTGCTACTGGTACACACGAGTTTCTTATAGTGGGACTTGGAAATCCCGGTAATAAGTACACTTTAACACGACACAATGCAGGTTTTTTATGCCTTGAAATGTTGGCTGAAAAACTGAATTTCAGAATTGACAGATTAAAGTACAAATCACTTATGGCAGATGTCAATATCAATGGTCACCGTTGCATTGTTATGAAACCACAGACATTTATGAACAACAGTGGTGAGGCTGTAAGAGAGTGTGCATCATTTTATAAAATTCCACCTGAAAAGGTTATTGTGATTTACGACGATATTTCTCTTGATGTTGGTAAGCTCCGTATCCGAAGAAAAGGTACTGACGGTGGTCACAACGGAATCAAAAGTATTATATATCACCTGAATTCCGACCAATTCCCGAGAATCAAGGTGGGTTGTGGTAAAAAGCCACATCCTGACTATGACCTTGCTGACTGGGTGCTTTCAGAATTTAAAAAAGACGAGCAGAAGGCACTTTTACCTGCACTTGAAAATGCTTGTAAAGCCATTGAACTTTTGCTTGATAATAACATAGATAAGGCAATGAACTTATATAATAGTTAAGGCAGAGACAAAAACTATGTCAGCATTTACACATGCAATTGAAAATTCAGCAGAATACAGTGCTGTGGTAAACAGTATAAAAAAAGGCTTTTTGCCACAAGGCGTTTTAGGGTTAATTCCCGTTATGAAGGCACATATTATTTCTGCTATAACCGGGGGTCTTGAAAAAAAGGCTCTTGTTGTCGTGCCTGACGATGCCACAGCAGTGCGACTTTGTGAGGATTTGACTACTCTTGGCGTATCTGCACTCCACTACCCTACCCGTAACCTTTCATTTTACACAACAGACTCACAGAGTTATGAATATGAACAAAAGAGAATCAAGGTTCTTCGCAGAATGCTTGACAATCGTTGTGATGTTGTTGTTTCAAGTGCTGAAGGTGCTCTTACATATACTGTTCCACCTGAAATCTTAAAACAAAAATCCGTTCTTCTCAAAAAGAATGAGGATACAACTCTTGAAAATATAATTTTGTCACTTAATTGTGCAGGATACACAAGGGTTGACGCTGTTGAAGGTGTCGGTCAATTCTCTGTCCGTGGTGGAATTGTGGACTTTTTCTCGCCTGACGACGAAGAGCCTGTACGAATTGAACTGTGGGGCGATACAGTTGACACAATGTGCCATTTTGATGTTGTAACACAGCGTCGCACAGTTAATGTTGATGAAATTCTCATTGCACCATCAAGGGAGATTATTATTGATGACAGAGAAGAGCTTATAGAAAAAATCTCAAAATTTGCATCTTCTGTCCGTGGCAAGAAAACAGATATTATCCGTGAAAAGCTATATCAGGATATTGACAGACTGAAAGGTGGTCTGTCTGTTGGCTCTGCCGATAAATATTTACCACTTGTCTATTCCCCTGCCACAATTTTCGATTATGCTGATAACTATCTTCTTTTTGCCCTTGAAACATCAGCAATAAAAGAAAAGGTTTCATCTTCACAGAAACTTTTATATGAAGATATCAAATCCTGTGTTGATAATGGAATACTTTGTAAAGGGCTTGACAAATTCTGCCTTACATTTAACGAATTGGTTGATAAATACACACAATTCGGTGCAACATATATGGATAATTTTGCACGAGGCAGTTTTGATACCCCTGTTAAGAGTCTTACAACATTCAACGGAACCACTTTGCCAATATGGAACGGCAAACTTGATGTTTTGATGGAGGACTTGAAGCCTGTCAACACAAATGACAGTACAGTTGTTGTGTTTGCAGGTACTGAAAAAAGTGCAAAAAACCTTGCAGAAACTCTGACTGACGAGAATTTTACTGCAGTTTATTTTTCTGTAATCCCTGCAAAATTCCCTAAAGGTTCAATTTGTGTACTTTCAGGGTCACTCTCATCAGGTTTTTCCTACCCAAGAGAAAAACTGTATGTATTCACATATTCAAAAATATATCAATCTACAACACGAAAGAGAAATTCAGGCATTAAGGCAAGGGACACTATTCATTCACTTGATGAACTGAAAAAAGGTGATTATGTTGTCCACTCTGTTCACGGTATCGGTATTTTTGACGGTATAACTCAGCTTGAAGCAAACAAAATCATAAAAGACTATATCAAAATCAAGTACGCAAAGAGTGATGTTTTGTATGTACCTGTCACTCAGCTTGATTTAGTATCAAAATATATTGGCCCACACGAAGATGATGGAAAAAGCATTAAAATTAACCGTCTTGGTGGTGGAGATTGGGAAAAGACAACAAGCAAGGTCCGTACTGCTGTCAAGGATATGGCTGACCAGCTTATTAAACTTTATTCTCAACGACTTCACAGCGAGGGCTATGCATTTTCACCTGACATTGATATGCAGACAGACTTTGAACGCCGTTTTGAGTTTGAAGAAACCGGTGACCAGCTAAGAAGCATTGACGAAATCAAAAACGATATGGAAAAGCCATATCCAATGGACAGACTTCTTTGTGGTGACGTTGGGTTTGGTAAAACCGAAGTGGCACTTCGTGCAGTTTTCAAGTGTATTGCAGACGGAAAACAATGTGCAATCCTTGTACCTACTACCATTCTTGCATTACAGCATTACCAGACAATTCTCAAGCGTTTTGACGGATTTCCTATTGAAGCAGAAATGCTTTCGCGATTCCGTACCCCTGCACAACGAGAAAAAATCATTAAAAGAGTCAACGCGGGATTTGTGGATATTATTGTGGGAACACATTCACTTATATCAAAAAAAGTAAAATTCAAGGATTTGGGTCTTTTGATTGTTGACGAAGAACAACGATTTGGCGTTGCACAAAAGGAAAAACTTAAAGAATTGTTCCCCGGTGTTGATGTACTTACTCTTTCTGCTACACCAATTCCGAGAACTCTCAATATGGCTATGTCGGGAATCCGTGATATGTCAGTTATTGAAGAAGCGCCGTCGGACCGTTCACCTGTACAGACCTATGTTGTTGAACACAATATGCCACTGCTTTGCGAGGCTATGGAAAAAGAGCTTCGTCGTGGTGGTCAGGTTTATTTCCTTCACAATCGTGTTGACACCATTGACAGCGTTGCAAATTCAATTCAGGAGCAGTTACCTGACGCAAGAGTCGCTGTTGCTCACGGTAAAATGAGTGAGGAACAGTTAAGTGACATCTGGCGTGATTTGATGAATGGTGAAATTGATATTCTTGTCTGCACCACAATTATTGAAACAGGTGTTGATGTGCCGAATGCCAACACACTTATCATTGAAGATGCTGACAAATTGGGACTTGCTCAGCTTCATCAGCTCCGTGGCAGAGTTGGTCGAAGTGCAAGACGAGCAAGTGCATATCTCACATACAAGCGTGACAAAAACCTTTCTGAAGTCGCATACAAACGACTTCAGGCAATCCGTGAATATACCGAATTCGGTTCAGGCTTTAAGATTGCTATGCGCGACCTTGAAATACGCGGTGCAGGTAATCTTTTAGGAGCACAACAGCACGGTCATTTAGCAGCAGTCGGTTACGATATGTATATGAAGTTATTAAATGAAGCAATAAGTCAGAAAAAAGGCGAAAAAACAAAAGAAAAAGAATGTCTTATCGACTTACAAATCAATGCACACATTCCTGACAAATATATTTCTTCATTACAACAAAGGCTTACAATTTATCGCAGAATTGCAGATATTCGTTCTTTACAGGATGCAGATGATGTCCGTGATGAGCTCCGCGACCGTTTTGGTGATATTCCGCCATCAGTTGAAGGACTTATTGAGGTTTCTCTTTGCAGGAACACTGCTGCATCACTTGGATTTTATGAAATCGGTCAGTGTGGTGATTCAATCTGTCTTTATTGTGAGGAGCTTAACACATCAATGGTGCTTGAACTTTCTTCTGTATTCCGTGCCCGATTGGGAATTACGAAAACAGGTAGAAAAAGTATAAATGTAAAAAAGAAGCCTGAACAAAATTCCCTTGATACTCTCAAAGAGATTATTCAGGCAATTGAAGGTGTAAAACGATGATTGGTACAATAGTCAATACTGCTACAATACTTACAGGAAGTGTTATCGGCAGTTTGCTAAAAAAAGGAATTAAGGAAAAATACACAAAATGCCTTATGAATGCTATGGGTCTTGCTGCGGCAGGTATCGGCATAAACTCTGTTGTACAGAACATGCCAAAAAGCCATTATCCCGTTTTATTCATTGTGAGTCTTGCACTTGGCTCACTTTTCGGCAATATGATTGACCTTGATAAACAATTCAACTCTCTTGTTGAGAAAAAAGGCAAAAGTGAATTGGGAAAAGGACTTTCGACCGCAATTCTCCTTTTCTGTATAGGCAGTTTATCAATATTAGGTCCTATTAATTCTGCCCTTTACAATGACCATACATATCTTTTTACAAATGCCACTCTTGACTTTGTTACAAGTATGGTTTTATCATCAACCTACGGCATTGGAATTGCTCTTGCTGCACCTGTACTTTTCTTATGGCAAGGCTCAATTTATTTACTTGCAACATTTTTAGGTGAATTTATGAGCCCTGACCTTATGTGTGAAATCAGCGTTGTAGGTGGATTCCTTATTGCTTCATCAGGTCTTTCTATTCTTGAAATAAAAAATTTAAAAACACTCAATATGTTACCTGCACTCATTATTCCACCTGTTTGGTTTGTAATTATGTGGGTTGTTTCTCTTATATAGAAATGAGGTGTTGAGTCTGTGAAAAAAAAGCTTTCTCCTGTGCTTATTGTGGCAGGAGTCCTTAACCTTTTTCTGTTTTTTATAAAGCTTTATGTAAGCATTCACACCAACAGCCTTTCAATTTATACCGACAGTATCAATAATCTGATGGATACACTATCTCTCTGTCTTGCTCTTTTCGGTGTTTATTTTATGTGCAAATCTCCTACGGAAAACTTCAAACACGGATTTGGCAAAATGGAGCACATAACTTCTTTTGTTATGTCAATTATTATGACTGTTGCAGGGTTAAGTTTTGCATACACCTCTTTAGGTCGTCTTATGGCACCTGTCCCTGTATGGTTTTTTACTAAATATGCAATAATTATTGGTCTTACTTGCTTTGTGAAGCTGTTATTGGGACTCATTTTTACATTCAGATATAAGAAGATTCATTCACCTATTCTTAAAACGGTAATGCTTGACTCCTATCTTGACTGTACTATAACTATAATGACCCTTGTTTCATTTACACTTTCAAATATTATAGGTTTTGCACTTGATGCTATTTTAGGACTTTTAATAAGTATTATTATTTCGATTTTCGGAATCCGTCTCATTATATCATCCGTTTCCGACCTTTTAGGAAAAAGTGACGGACAGTTTGAAGAAAAAGTGATTGATATAATTAAAGAAATTGACGATAGTCTTATTGTCAACAACATTTCAGTTCACACCTACGGTGAAGAAAAAATTTATGTGGCTCTTAATTTATCTTTAACTGACAAAAATAAGGATTTTATGTCAGTTCAGAATGTTATAAAAAATCAGTTGATGACAGAATTAAACTGTAATTCAACTGTGGAATGGGAGGTTTTATCTTGAAAAAGAAGAATCGTGGAAAGAAGGCTATAAAGGTTTTAAGTATTATACTTGCAATTTTTGTGGCATTAGGTGTTTTGGGTACCGTTGTGAATGTTGTAGGTTGCAAGGCACAGCTTGAAAATGCATGTAATTTTTCAACCGTAAAATACGAAAATCAGCTTGTACCACAAAAAGACAATGACAATGTATGGACATTCACTACTGATAAGGATTTCAAGGTGTTACAGTTTACCGATATTCATATCGGTGCAGGTTGGATGTCAATGAACAAGGACAAAATGGCACTTAACGCTGTTGCAACAATGATTACTGCTGAAAAGCCTGACCTTGTTATTGTGACAGGTGATATTGTTTATCCTGTACCATTTCAGGCAGGTACCTTTGACAATATGAAATCTGCAGAAATTTTTGCAACACTTATGGAAAAATTAGGTGTTTATTGGGTACCTGTTTTCGGTAATCACGATACAGAAAGCTATTCGAAATATACTCGTGAAGATATTTCAGAATTCTATAGTGATGAAAAATGGGCATATTGCCTTTTCAATGACAACTATGATGACAATGTTGACGGATACTGTAATCAGGTTGTAAATGTTAAAAACTCTGATGGCATTATCACTCAATCGTTCTACACATTCGACACTCATTCTTATGTTGACAACGACTATTTCGGACTTTTCTGGAAATACGACAACATTCACGACAGTCAGGTTGAATGGTACAAGAAAAATGTAACTAAATACAACGAACATAACATTGAGCTTATCAATGCAGGTGATTTTGAAAACAAGGATGAATTATTGGAAAAATACTCTACAGTTAAGTCACTTGCATTCTGGCATGTACCAAATTCAGAATATCTTGATGCGTGGAATGAATATGCTGAAGCAGGATACAAGGACACAGAAAACGTGAAATATCATCACGGTGTTGTTGGTGAATCAGGTAAAATGGTTTATTCAGGTGTTTATCCTGATGAAATCTTTGAAACTATGCTTTCACTCGGTAGCACAAAAGGTATTTTCTGTGGTCACGACCATCTGAACAACTTCTCACTTGAATACAAGGGAATCCGTCTTACATACGGTTACAGCATTGACTACCTTGCATACAGTGGCATTTCAAAGCTTGGCTCACAGCGTGGTTGTACTGTAATCACTGTAACTCCTGATGGTACATTCGACTGTACTCAGGAAAATTATTATCAGGATAAATATATAAGTGAAGACAGAGAAGAAGTAACAATGCAAATACTTAACGAGGAAATGAAATAATTATGGCTAAAAAAAGGAATAGAAAAATGATAATAAAGATACTTTGTACTATTCTTTGTGCAATTATCGTTTTAGGAATTGCAGGTACAATGGCAAACAAATATAACATTAAAAAAATGGCTGAATACATCAGTACATTCCAGAAAGCAACACCTAATGATGTTCTGCCACTTACACAGGATACTGACGGTTTTTACACAATAACAACTGACCGTGACCTTAAAGTCCTTCAGATTACTGACCTTCATATTGGTGGCGGATGGATGTCACAAGAAAAAGACAAGAGAATTCTCAGTACAATTGCCACAATGGTTATTACTGAAAAGCCTGACTTGGTAATTGCAACGGGTGACATCAGCTTCCCTGTGCCATATAAGGCAGGTACATTCAATAATCAGTACGCTGCAACACTTTTTGCTACACTTATGGAACAGCTTGATGTATATTGGACAGTTACCTTTGGTAACCACGATGCTGAAGCATACTCAACATATAACCGTGAAAAAATGGGAGATTTTTATGCCGATGACCAATGGAAAAAATGTCTTTTCCGAAAGGGTGATGAGAATGTTGACGGCTTTGGTAATAGTGTAATCAAGGTAAAAAACAGCGATGGTATCATCACTCAGGCACTTTTCACAATTGACTCAAATGCTTATCCGAAAGAATCTCTTTGGGGACTTTTAGGCGGTTATGACAACATTCACGAAAATCAGATTGAATGGTACAAAACATCCTGTGAAAAGCTTAATGCAGAAAACAAGGTGCTTATAGAAAAGAACAAAAACTTTGAAAAATTCAGTAGTGTAAAATCTCTTGTATTTATGCACATTCCTCCTGTTGAATATCAGAATGCATGGGATGAATTCAAGAAAAACGGATATAAAGATACTGAAAATGTAAAGTACTATTACGGCACATTAGGTGAAAATGTATGTTACCCTAAAACAGATGACCAGTTCTTTGAAACTGCACTTGAATTAAACAGCACACAAGGTATGTTTGTAGGTCACGACCATGTAAACATCTTCTCGGTGGATTACAAGGGCATCCGTCTTACATACGGAATGAGCATTGACTATACTGCATACCGTGATATTGATACAAAGGGCACACAGCGTGGTTGCACAGTAATCAAAATTAAGCCTGACGGCACATTTGACTGTTATCCTGAAAATTATTATCAGGACAAATATGAAAACCCTGATAAAGAAGAGGTTACAATGCAACAATTGAATGAAGAGTTCAATTAAACAACTACATAAACAGCAAAACGGAGAATGAGGAAATTCATTCTCCGTTAATTTTTATATTTTATTCTGCATTTATTCAATTTCATCAAGGTTTACGCCTTTTGTTTCTTTGACTTTAAGTGTAAACATTACTGCTGCAATGCCTACTGCTACAACTGAAATTGCAAGGCACACCCACCAGATAGGGAACTTAATCATACCGACTATTGCAAGAATATATCCCACAGCAAGACCGATAATGACAAGAAGTCCTTCTGCACCTACTACTGATGCACGGATATCTGTCGGCACTTTTTCTGTCATCATAACATTCATATAGTCTCTGCCAATCCAATACGAGCCTTGATAAAGACCTGCGAAAAAGCCGATGAGATATGGATTCCAGCCACAGAGAATTCCAGCTACAAAAAGACAATATCCTGTAATACAAGTGATTGAAAAGCCTGTTACAGTTGCTTTTCTGCCGAATTTATCAGCAATAAAGCCTGAAAAGAATGTTATCGTTGCATAAACAATAGGCACCATAAATAAAGCCTTTGTAATTTCACTTGTGCTCATACCAACCTTGTGCATTGATGACTCAAAATAAAGAGCAATTGCAGGCATTGCAGAGTCAAAGATTATATGGGAAATAATAAGATTCTTTGTGTCAGGGTTTGAGAAAATATACTTAACTCCATTGAAAACACCTGACTGATTTCGCTGTGCCTGTTTTTCCTTTTTCTTCATTTCCTTTTCTGCCTGTCGGTCAGCCAAAGGTTTTGAAAGATATTCTATTCTTTCATTTATAAATACTTTTGTGTCCTTTGCAAAAACCACTACAAGTAATACTGCCACAAAACCGATTACAGCAGGTACTAAAAAGATTTCACGCCATCTTGTAGCATCGTCACCCATCAATATATCACGGAGTGTCGGAATAAGAATAACTCCTAAAATACCAAAGCTCTTTAAGAAACTATATATCTTTGCACGGTGCTTATCAGGTGCTTCCTCAAGGATATAGATAATCTGGATATCGTGTCCCATAAAGAAGCTTATAATTGCAAAGCCAACAAGGAACATTATGTAGCTTGTTGAAAGATGGATTACAAGAAGTCCTATTGCCATACCAAGTGTGGAAATTGCAAAAAGTGGTTTTCGTCCCCATTTGTCAGCAAGTGCTTTATAAAATGGTGTAAAGATACCTAAAACATAAGTGAATACACCTACACCTGAATGAAGTGCAAGACCTTCCTGGAACGTGTAGTATTTACCCATAAATGGATTGTTTACAAAAAATTCCGTTACAAATGATGACTGTACAGTAACAGTAAGATTACTTGTAACCTCGTCAAGGATATTGACGATTGCAATAAGCAAAAGCAACACGAAGAAATACTTACTGCCACTTCCACGATTCTGCATTTTCCTTAATCGTTTTATTTCCTTTTGTTCGCCAAGGGTTATTTGTTCAACTGTTTTCATTTATAACTCCCCTTTCATTTTACAATCTAATTATAGCCAAAAAAATATGACCTGTAAAGACAGGTCATAAATTTTTATTCGCCTTTTGCTTCACGAAGCATTCTGTTTGTTTCGCGCTGGTCAATCCAGAATACAATTACCAATTCCATCAATGCACCAAGCATATGCCATGTTGAATGGCCGTGGAAATTACCAAGTGCGAAATCAGCAATTTCGTTGTCACCCCAGAGGGCTGTGATTATAGCAGCAACAATCAAAACACCAAGTGTAAGCACAAGAAGTGCTCTTTCGTTTCTTGTCATCTTCTTGAAGTTATCAATAAAGAGATAAAGGATAGGAAGGATTGTTATGATACAACCAACCTCAGCAATAGACATACCGCCTGTTTTACCATCCATTGGTGCGCCGTTACCACCGAAATAAAGTGGTCTGTCGTGAATTACAAATACTTCGTATGTAAGAATACCAAGCACCAATACGGTTATTGCGCTTACGCCTATTATGAACATATTACGCTTTTTAAGACTTTCCTTTGACTGATAGAATTCCATTGCAAAGCTGCATACACCACACCACGCAGTAAGCTCTGTAAATGACATATCAACATAACTTGCAAGTAACTTTGTTGTAAGAACGCCGGGCTCAAACGCACCATAGTTAGCAGTATGCATACCAACAGATGTTACGGACATAACGCTGAAAATTATAAGGAATAAATACCAGTACCATTTCTTATTTTTCTTAATAAGAAGAATGATAATACCGATAATTGCGGCATATGTATATGCCCAGTTTGTCTGTACTGCAGAATACTGTGCACAGAATTCTGCAAAGGTTGTGTTGACTCCTTCGAATGGCAAAATGTCCTTAAATGAAAGCCAGTCGATGAAGTCGAGTTTCATCAAATTCATTTTTCTCGTCTTCTTTCTGCATATAAAAGGTAAGTCACAACAACTCACCTTTCATATCGTTATTTAATTTTAAAAGCTATCAGCCTTTGAAACCACCGTTAAGTGTTACAACAAAGTCAACTACTGCAGTTGCTTGTTTTACAGGTACTGTCATACCAAGAGCAGTAATAGTAAGGTTATTAAGCGTAATATTTACATAATAACTCCATGTACCGTTGATAATTCTTCCGCTATTGTCAATAGTAACCTTAAGTCTTGGGTTCTTGTAATGGAGTGTGCAGTCCTGGTCAGCAATCTGTGCTTGCATACCAAGTCCTGAGAACTGACCTATAACAGAATCAATGTCACCAACAACTGAAATTGCGTGACCAACTGTACCGTTATACATCTGTCCGTTACCCTTGTCAACCTGTTCCTTCATAACCATTTCGATCACGATGTTGTTACCACTCTTATATGCTCTTGCAGCCTGAACGTCAGATGCAACAAGATTCTGATGACCGCCTGTGATACCCTTGATGTTCATTGAGTTGTTTTTGAGAGCATCAGCCATAACGCCTTCAGCAAAGCTTAATAACGGACCAGGGATACCGGGTGCATTAAGGGAATTATCACGAAGCTTCATATCCTGATATGAAGTAACTGAGTTATGAGTTCTTCCTGCTGCGTGTCTGTATGTTTCAACGATTTCAGCAGTTGACCAGCTTGTTGGGTCAGCAGACTGAACAACGTTGTTATTCTGCTGATTGTTGTTCTGCTGAACATTTTGCTGATTATTCTGCTGATTATTGTTCTGCATAAAGTCATCAACATAAGGGTTAGCACCCGCAACTTCTTTAAGCTCAATTTGTCCTGTTTCGATAAGGTAATTGTAGTATGCAAACATCTGACTGCAATACTCACAGTCGCAAGTTGGTGCTTCATTTTTATTGTTGTTTGATGTAACTGCAAAAACAATTGAAAAAACAGCAACAAAAAGTAGTACTACTGCTAAAACGATTGCAACTATTTTCTTTGTCTTATTTGATTTTTTAGGTGCTACAGGCTGTGCCGGTGGTGTTGGTTCTGCCGGTTGTACAGGCTGTATTGGTTCCATATTATCCATAGTTATATCCTCCCGATTACATATATGAAAATATTTTACTATATTTGTGGTTTTTTGTCAATTATAATTGCAACAGACTTTCTGCTCCGCCTACCGCTTCTGCCGAAAGTCTTATTCCAATTAAAAAACATCACAAAATACCTGTTCAGACAATAAAACAATATATTCATCAACAAGACCACCATACTTTTTCAAAATATTTTTTTCTTCTTTGTGATTATCCATAAGTTTATCATATTTAATAGTAATTGTTGAATTTAATCGATACTTCCACTAAATCTTTTGCATAGTAAAACAATGGCGGAGTCTTGCTTGACCCCGCCTTATTATTGTGCTGTTTTATGATTTTTTCTTTACGTACCAGTTAATGATTTTGTCCATAAGGCTCTTCTTTTCGCCTTCGCCATCTCCTCCGCCGGGAGCAACGGCGCTACTGTCGGACAAGTCAATTTCTGTTGCGTTAAGCTTATATGATTCTGCAAAAATGTCGATAACCTGTTTTCTTACCATTCCACGAAGAGGAATATGAGAAATCATACCATAAGTTGCAGCCTGTCCTTCTTCTGCAAGTTCAGGATGCTCACGGACAGTCTGTACCGCATCCTTAAGGTCATTGATAAATTCTTCAACCACCTTTTCGTGAGGAGCAGTAACCATTGCGTGAAGTGCGTCAGGCATTTGAAGTCGGTCGATATGCCAACCCTTTTCTTCCATAACATCACCGACGGCGAAAATATTAACATCCTTATCAGTTGAACGGAAAGCAAGAAGGCTCACGATAGGTTTACCGATAATTTCAAAGCAACCGATTTTACAGATTTTCTCTTTAAGAAGGTTTGAAACTTCAATTGTCTTCTTTGCGAGAGAAACATAACCGTCAATGCCGTTTGCCTGAATTGCAGCCCAAGCAGCGGCATAAGCACCACCCGGACGAGTGCCAAGGAATGCAGGAGAAGCAAAAACTCCACCCGGCCAATCCTGATTTGCAAAAACCTGATGCTTAAAGTAATCGATATTTCTGTAAAGGATACATGAAGCACCCTTTGCAGCAAAGCCGTACTTATGAATGTCGGCTGAGATAGATGTAACACCTTCTACTCTGAAGTCCCATACAGGCACATTGATTCCTGCCATTTCCATAAATGGTAAGATATATCCACCAACACAGCTATCAACATGAAGCGGTACCTTATGAGCCACGGCAAGTTTACCGAGTTTCTCGATAGGGTCGATAATACCGTGAGGGTATTCAGGGGCAGAGCCTAAAATCATAACAGTATTCTTGTTAATCATTTTTTCTACTGTCTTAACATCAACCTGCCAATTTTCATCAAGCGGTGCACGTCTGATTTTTACACCAAAATATTCTGCACCCTTATCCCAAGCCACATGAGCAGTTTCAGGGATAATCATTTCAGGCTTTTTAATGCCCTTTGAACGACCTAAATCACGATAAGTTTTAACTGCCAGCATACAACTTTCTGTACCACAGGAAGTCATTACGCCACAAGCCTCATAATCCACATGAAAAAGGTCTGCAGTAAAACGAAGAACCTCTTTTTCGAGTCTTTTAAGGCTCTTGAAAGCAGTCGGATTAAGTCCGTTTGCAGAAAAATATTTTGAATATGCGTCATTTAAAAACTGTGTATATTCTTCGTTAAGATAATAAACAAGGCTCCAAGTTTTTGCCTCTTTATATTTTGGGTCATCCTTACCGAAATTTTCAAGCTCCTTGAGAATTTCCTCAAAAGGTCTGCCCTTTTGTGGCACATTATTATTCATATTAAATACCTCTTAAACTGGTAAATTATTAAGTATAAAATGCATAAAAACACCGAGATAATTACCGATTGCATAACCGATAATACCGGTTGTAAGACCTGAAATAAGAACAGCATTGTTGTTAAGTGCTGCTGCAACAACAGGTACAAATGGTGGTGAGCAGATTGCTGAAACTGATGTTACAATCATTGTATCAGAGTCAACCTTTGCAAGTTTGCTAAGGAATGCGTGTAAGAACATACTGCCAAAAATTGAAACAGTTATGTAAATGAGAAGTGTGTAGTCAAAATTTTCAGCAAATTCAGAGAAGTCAGCCATTGTTGCAACTGTGAAACAAAAAATGTAAATAATATACATACCAAGTGACCTTGTTTTCTTGATTTCACGGATTGGCTTGATAAATGAACAAGCAAGTGAAAGAGTTGTAATCAAAAGGATTGTAACTGCTGTTTCGTAGCCCTTTACGAGATTACCAACCACATAAGAAACACCTAAAATTGCTGCTGATAAAAGGAATGCCAATACAAGCTTACCCGCAACTGCAGGTTTTGCCATTCCCTTGAAGCAGTTATCATCTTCAACCTCAACACCCTGAACATTTATATCGCCTTCAAATGCAGGAAGACGGAAAACCTTCTGGAAGAATTTTCTTCCTATTGATGTAAGGAAAATCATATATATTGATGAAACAACCATATCAACAGTATTGAACATCATATATGAATTTTCAGGAATGTTTGTTGCTGCTGCAATTGATGCAACATTAACTGTACCACCTGTATAAACACCGATTGCCAAAGCACCATAGTCGGCAACATTTGGATTACTTCCTCTGAAAATCAGATGAAGTACAAAAACAGTAGTTACGATTGACACAACAGCAAGTCCCATACAGATAAGACCTTTTTTTGCAGTCTTTTTCCATTGTTTGATGTCAATTGAGAAAAGAATAAGTGGTAACGCAAGACATACGCTTACATCCTGAATTGTGGTCTGGATTCCTGAAAAACTTTCAGGAATCACGCCGATATTACCAACAAGCATACCCAAGGCATAGCAAACAATAACAATACCAATTTTTTCTACTGCTTTAACTCGGTTGTTTAACCATATAATCGGAACAGGAAGTAAAATGAATAGTATAGCAAATAAAATATTCATTTATATCACCTTACTTTTATTTAAGTGAATCACGAACATGAGATAAGAAGAAATCTCTTCTGTCTTCATTGTCGATAACCTTGATTGGCTTAACCTGATTAAGGTTTGCACCACGGTTCTTAAGCACTTCACGGTAATCCTCATAAGTGCCTTTTTTAAGGAATTTAACCTCACAATGACCAAGTGCACCGTTACGAAGAAGTGGAGGAACAAGAACGTTAGTTTCACAGAGATTCTTTTCGAAGATTTCTGCATATCTTGCACATTCACTGTCAGGAATGTCATTTACAGGCTCAATAAGAACACAGTAGTGACCTGGTGAAGTTGTACGGTCAGGATAAATACTGTAACCAACAAATTCTTCCTTAACCTCTTCTGAAAGGTCATTTACAAGAAGGTCGAATGCGTTCTGGTTAATCTTTTCACCACTGATATTTGCAATCTGATTACGTCTGTAAAGGAATGTAACCTTTGGTGACTGCTTATAGTAACCTGTACAACGGACAACGTCTTCAATTCTGTATCTGTAAAGACCACTCATATTTGTAACGATGATTTCATAATCCTTGCCAACCTCAAGTTCAGAAATTGTAAGAGGTTTACTGTCTTCTGGAGCGTCAATAGGAAGGAATTCATAGAAACCATTCTGTGGAAGCATTACATATTCAAATGAGTTAAGTTCAATTGGAACAGCCATAAGACCTTCTGATGCAGCATAACCAAGGTAGTGGAATGGTACATCAGGACCCATATATCTACGGAGTTTCTTTTCGTAAAGTGAAAGGCTACCTGTACCCATACCGTAAAGCCATGCTATCTGTGGCCAGATTCTTGGAACGATTGGTTCATCATCAAAGCCTTTTCTGAATTCCTTACGGAGCTGTTCTGCTCTTTCAGGCATTGGCTTTAATTTTTTGAGCAGCTTTTTACGGACATCAGGAGGACAAACAACGCTTTCGTTAATTGTACCCTTTTCGATGTCATCACAAATCATTTCCCAGTTGTTTTCAAGATAGAAGAACATTGCTTCAAGCATTGTGATAAACACGGTTCCGAGATATGTAACATCGTCATGAATGAGAGCGTGACGGAGTTTCATATAGTGCATATCCATTGGTTCCCTTGTTTCAGGGAACATAACTTCCTTTGGAGATGTTGCGAAGAAACGAGTAATTGGCTTTAAGAAAAGCATTGGATGAGCAGCAAGACCTGCTGCAGTCTGTCCGCTTGGAGTCTTATGATGAAGAACTTCAACTGTCAGAAGGCCCTTCTGAAGTGGCATTTTCTGTCCGTGACTTCTAAACCATTTATGTGCACAACCAACAGGAGCACTGAAGCTGAAGCACTGACAAACCCAAGTACCCCAAAGACCCATCGGAACAAGCTTTGACTTACCTGTACTACCTGATGACTCATTGTACTTTGGAATATATTTAGATGTAATAAGGTTCTTTTCACCATTATTTGCCATACGGTCAATATATGGTGCATAATCAGGATACCATGAATATGGAACTATTCTCTGATAATCTTCAATTGATTTTACATCCTTGAAGTTATGAAGCTTACCATACTCTGTATTCTTGTTTGCTCTCATAAGCTTTTTAAGGTTTCTCTCCTGCTGCCATACAGCGTGATGAGAATAGAATGCTAATTTTGCAAGTTCACTACGGCCGAGCATTACGCCGAAGTTAACCATCATACGTCTCATAACTTTGTTCATACTTTTTCATCCTCCATATTTTTTCTCTTTAACGAACATGTGACAAGAAGAAATCTCTTCTGTCTTCATTATCTATAACTTTAATGGGCTTAACCTGATTGAGATTTGCACCACGACTCTTAAGCAATTCACGGTAATCTTCATATGTACCACGGCGTAAGAATTTAACCTCACAATGGCCGAGTGCGCCATTACGAAGAAGTGGTGGAACAAGAACATTGGTTTCACAGAGTCTTTTTTCAAAAATCTCTGCATATCTTTCTGCTTCACTGTCCGGAATGTCATTTACAGGCTCAATGAGAATACAATAATGACCCGGTGATGTTGTACGGTCAGGATAAATACTGTAACCCACAAATTCTTCCTTAACCTCTTCAGAAAGGTCATTTATGAGCAAATCAAATGCTGTCTGGTTAATCTTTTCACCACTGATGTTTGCAATCTGATTCTTTCTGTACAAGAAAGTAATCTTTGGTGACTGTTTATAATAACCTGTACAACGGACAACGTCTTCGATTCTGTATCTGTAAAGACCACTCATATTTGTAACAATGATTTCATAATCCTTACCAACCTCAAGTTCGGAGATTGTAAGTGGTTTCGTACCTTCAGGTGCATCAAGAGGTAAAAATTCATAAAATCCGTTATGAGGAAGCATTACATATTCATAAGAATTAAGTTCCATAGGAACAGCCATAAGTCCTTCTGATGAAGCATATCCCAGATAGTGAATAGGAATATCAGGACCTATGTATCTACGAAGTTTTTTCGCATAAAACGATAGGCTACCCGTACCCATACCATAAAGCCAACCAACCTTTGGCCAGATACGAGGAACAATCGGTTCATCATCAAAACCTTTTCGAAATTCTTTACGAAGTTGTTCAGCTCTTTCAGGCATTGGCTTTAACTTTTTGAGAAGTTTTGCGCGAACATCAGTAGGACAAACAACACTTTCGTTGATTGTACCTTTTTCAATATCGTCACAAATCATTTCCCAGTTGTTTTCAAGATAAAAGAACATAGCTTCAAGCATTGTGATAAACACAGTACCAAGATAACTTACATCGTCACGCATAAGAGCATAACGGAGTTTCATATAATGCATATCCATTGGCTCTCTTGTTGATGGGAACATAATTTCCGTTGGAGATGTTGTAATAAAACGATGGATAGGCTTGACAAAGAGAATAGGATGTGCCGCAAGACCTGCTGCAATTTGCTTACTTGGAGTTCTGTGATAAAGAACTTCAATAGTCAAAAGACCTCTCTGTGGAGGCATTTTCTTACCCTGACTTCTATACCATTTATGTGTACAGCCAACAGGAGCACTGAAATTGTAGCACATAACAACCCATGTTGCCCAACGTCCCATTGGAATGAGTTTTGAATTACCTGTACTGCCTGAAGACTGGTTATATCTACTGATATGCTTTGCAGTAATGAGATTTTTCTCACCTTTGTTTGCCATACGGTCAATATATTCAGCATAATCTGAATAATTTGAAAGAGGAACAAGACGCTGATAATCTTCAACAGATTTTACATCCTTAAAATTATTCTTTTTACCATATACGGTATTCTTGTTCTTTCGCATAAGCTTTTTAAGGTTTCTCTCCTGTTGCCATACAGCATGGTGAGAATAAAAGCCTAATTTCCAGAGTTCCATACGGCCAACCATCTGACCATATGCACTAAACACATAACTTAAAGGATTCATACGGTTTCCTCCGAACTCTTTGTTTTTTTATCATTGAAAATATACTTTTTACAAATCATAAAATTAACAATACCAACAAAAAATGATACAACAAATTTTGCAATCAATTTCACAATATTGTCACCAAGGAGTGCCACAACATCAGGAGAACTATAGAAAAGTTCAATAAGCAATTCAATAAGTTCTGTTGTCACCCATGTATATGCTGCAATAAGCAATGCAAAAGGTATAATAATTTTCAATATATTCTTTTTGCAATGGAAAACCCAATAATAATTTATAAATAATCGTACAAAGAATAATATTATGATACTTGTAATATTGGCCGCTGCAATTACAAAAGTTTTATCAAGTCCAATTTTTTCATACAAACTACAAAGTGGAACAAATGATACACTTTCAAGAATTGCGACAACTACACCCATCAAAAAATTCTTTATAAACTGAATGAGTGTTTCGTTTTTTTCATTTCTCTTTGATTTCATCTTTTCTTTTACACCTACTTCTACAACTGTCCAATTAAATATAATATCATACACATAATAAAAAATCAACAAAACACCAACAAAACTTTAACATATTTTTAACATTTACATCTTTCGTGTTTGATGACAAAACAAAAAAACACTCACTAACAAGTAAACCTTTCTATGGTGGCATTTTCTTTCCCTGGCTCTTAAACCATTTGTATGCACATCTAACAGGCGCACTGAAACTGAAGCACTGACAAACCCATTCAGCCTATATTGAAAGAGGAACAAATTTTGACTTACCTGTACTACCTGATGACTCTGTAAATCTGCGCACAAATGCTGCAGTATTAAGGTTTCTTTCGCCTGTAGTCATTCGCTGAACATATTCGTCATAATCATAATAGTTGCTCAATAGCACAGATTTCTGATATTCCTCATGATTTGTCACTTTAGAAAAATTGTATTTTCCCCATAAAGTATGTTTTGGTTTTTCTTCATAAGCATTTTTAGCAAGATTTCTTGCACTTTATTTACATTTCTTGCATATATTTTCAATTTTAAATGCTCAATTCTGCCAAGCATAATACCAAAATTAGTATTAAGCTTTCTAATCAATTGATTCATTCTCATTTTCTCCGTTTTTATATTTTTATGCAATTTTACTTTCTCGATATTTACATAAGGTTAATTATATATTAAAGCATTGTTAAGAGCAACAGAAAAATAAAATCTGCTCATTAATAAACAAAAACCGGAGATTAGAATAAACTAAGCCTCCGGTATGCTTTTAATTAACTTTTAAAATCCACCACCTGTAGTGATTACATAGTTAATGTCAGTTTTTGCATTTTCAACGATAACACTTTCAATCTGAAGATTTCTTACAGTTACACCAACAACATAACTCCATGTACCCTTTTCAATAATGCCTTTTTCATTGATTTTCACCTTAAGCACAGGTTTTTTGTAATGAAGCTCAACAAATGCATCCTTAAAATTGATTGTCCAGTCAGGGAAATTATCAGCAACGACTGCAATATTACCAACAACAGAAATTGCGTGGCCAACAGTACCCTTGAATGTATCGCCGTAAGCATCATCCTTCTGCTCAACAGGTACCATTTCAATTATTGTATAATTGCCTTCCTTATATGCCTTGGCACTCTGTATATCTGATGGCACAAGGTCGTTGTAACCACCTGTGATACCGTCAAACTCAGTTGAATTTGCTTTAAGTGCTGCTTTGATAATAGGTTCAGCAAGTCCGATTAAAAATTCCAATGCACTGTTATTAAGTTGAACATCCATTCCGTTATCCATTGTCATTTTCTGTACAGATTTAACGCCTTTTGAGTTGTTTGCTGCTTTTTTGTAGTAGTTTACAATTTCAGCCTTAGTCCATTCAGCAGGATTCTGTGGAAGTTCTCTTTCAGGCTCTTTTGTTTCTTCCTGAATTCCGTTTTCTACTGTCACATCACCATTTTCTGTATCAGCACTTGTATCGTCACCGGTAACATCGTCAGTTACAACATCGGATGTGTCGTCATCTGAAGCAGAGTTATTGTTATCAGTATTGTTGTTTTCATCAACAACAATACCTGAACCGGACTGTTCAACACCCTTCTGTGCAGTTGATTTACCGACAATCACAACGCCTACTGCAATAACAATCGCAAGAAGAACTGCAAGAAAACTTGTAAAACCTGAAGATGCATTTTCCTTCTTCATTTTTTTGATTTCTGCCTGTTCAGGAGTTAAAGGTGTTTTCTGTTTAGACATTGCAAAATCCCCCTATTTTTACTTAATTTCACATTTATACATTTTATCCCTTTTTTGTTCATTTGTCAATGAAAACATTGTTCTCATAAATTGCACAAATAAAAAACAGAGAATGATAACAATCACCCTCTGTTACTACGCCTTTTAGAATCCGCCACCAACGACGATTACATATTTCATTATTGCATCTGCTTTATCAACCATAATTCCGCTGATTTCGAGATGTCTTATTGCGATTACTGCATTATAGCTCCAAGTACCTTTTTCAATGATACCCTTATCATTGATTTTCACCTTTACAGTCGGGTCAGCATAACGAATCTTGATATCTGCTTCCTTATACTTAATATCAAACTGTGGGAACTGTTCAACTGCAGTTGCAATATTGCCGAGAACATTGATTGCATGACCTACTGAACCACTCTGGGCATCGCCATACATACCATCAGTCTGTTCAACCATATACAATTCAATAACTGTATAATTGCCCTGCTTATATGCCTTTGCAGTCTTTACATCAGATGGCTGAAGATTTTTGAAACCACCTGTAAGACCGTTGTAAGTCATAGTATTATTCTTGATAACTGTACTTATAGCGGGTTTAATCATATTAAGGAAGAAATTGAGAGCACCGTCACCATCGTTTACAACAAGCTTTGAGAGTTCCATTGTCTGTGATGATTTCACAGTAGGATGTGTCTTTATTGCTGACTGCTTATAATATTCAACAATCTGTTCCTTTGACCATTTTGCAGGGTCATCAGGAAGTTCTTCTTTAGCTGTTGTTGACTCTTCTTCCTTTTTATCATCAGTCTTATCAGTTGATGATTCTTCAGTATTTTCGTTTGTTGAAGGTTCGTCAGACACATTTTCGTCTGTTGATTCCTCAATATCAACATCACCGGAATTTACAGCCTTATATTCTGTTGTGTTTTCTGCATCAAGAGTTGTTGTAGGTGTTTCATCATTACCACCACAAGCCACAAATACAAACATCATTGATAAGCATAAAAGAACAGCGATTATTTTTTTCATAATTAATCAGCCTCCCATACTATTCTATACAAAAATGTTACATTAATTCGTACTGTTTGTCAACAGAATTCATTTTACTGCTGCAATAAGGTCTTCAAAGCCTTTCACAAAGGTTGCACCTGCTGTTCTGCTGATGATATTTACTTCTTCATTCTCACCGATTAATGAGTGATATTCATTGTCACGAAGCACATATCCCGCCTGGTCATTACAAAGACCGTAAACCATCACATTTTCCACTTCAGCAGTTTCTGTCAATGGTGCATAATCCCATGTGTCGCCTGTCCACGCAGCGTCACCTGATTCAGGTCCGCCGAAAACAAGCATAGGGTCAAATTCGCCCGGACACATAAAGATTCCTACTTTATTGCCAAGCTCCATATAACCGATTTCAGTAACCATTATATATTTGAAGCCATCCTTTAAAATTACAGGATTGAGAATATCCTGACGAGCAGCAAGAGTTAAAATGCCATTGTCAACATTCAAGAAAACCTCTTTGTGTGCCACATTGAGAACAGGCTGAAGCTTAATCTCATTGTTGATTTTTATAATCTTATCAGCGAGTGCATAGCCATATGCAGTAATATTTTCAATATCAGTTGCATTCTCTTTGTCTGTCAGTTCTCTTTCCTGTCTTATTGCAAGTTCTGCACCGATTACATATACAACGTTTGCACCTGTTTTTTCTTTGATTGCTTTTTCAATATAATATGGATAGTCTGCAGTTAATTCATCAGGTCCTGCACCCATACCTGTACAGTGCATTGAACCCTGAACAATCCATGTTTCATTTGAGCCGTCTTTGGGAACAAAACGGAGTCTGTGAAGATTTGAATCAAATGACCAAGGGTCACGGGCATCACGCATATACTCGGAAACATCAGTATATCCGTAGTAGAGGTTACCCTCTTTCATATTGTTGACTGCACTCTTAATACATTCATAAGTCTTTTCAAAAAGGTTATCCATAAACTGCTGATTCTTAGCAACCTTTATACTGTCAAGCACACCACCCAATGCAGCGTTAGTTGTGTTGATAACAAGACCTTCTAAAAGAGGAATATTCATACCAAGAGTATCAATGCAGGAATGCTGATGTAACACAGAAACATTCACACTTATAATATTCTCACTTTTAAACGCATCTGCAACTCTCTGACGGATTATCTGAACATCACCGCGTGAAAGTCCGAAGCCGTCAATTACAGCGTGAACTACTATTCCGCTGACGCCGTCACTTAAAGCATATACTCGCACTCTCTGGTCATCATTGATTTTCTGTGGCACTCTGCCCTCAAATACTTCAAGTGAACCTGCGAGAAAATACTCACCATTCATTATATCAAGACCTTCAAGTAAAGAAGCACCTGCATAACCCAATGACCATTCTGAGTTTTCAGTCACATTCTTATCAAAGGTTTTTTCGCCTTCATAGAAATTACCTGATTCATACTCATCAAGGCTTTCCCATTCACCGTCATATCCGGGCCAGAAAACATTAAGCACAGTGAGTATCCTGTGGATAAGTACATCAAGGCAAAGGTTAAAGGTATTTTCGATATTAACAGTTTCCACCTTTATACAAGCAGAAACAGGTAACACAAAAATCGAGAAAACCATAACCACCGAAATTAATACTGCAAGAATCTTTTTTGTCATAAAAATTTCCCCTTTGATTTTATCTATACATATTATACATTATTTCTTATATTCTTCAAGCAAAAAAATGACAAAATTCAAAAAATGTAAAAGTTTTACAAAGTTTTCAATATGTAAAACTTGTTTCGATTTCCTTGACATCTGTCAATGCTTGTAGTAGAATTCATGTTGACAAATGTCAATTTTTCTGACTAATCCAACATTTTGCAAGGCAAGTGTTAATTATTTTATTGAATAAAGAAACAATAAAGCAGAAATATTTGAAAGGGTATTAATGAGGATATGAGTAAACCACAACTTTTAACAGTAAAAGATATTGTGAACTTTGCCGCTGAAAAATACGGTGAAAAAGATTTTTGTAAGTTTTTCCGTGATACTGAAATCGAAATCAAGAATTTTAATGAATTCCGTGAGGATTGTTTTGCAGTAAGCAGGTACATCAAAACAATTGAAAAAGAAAAGATGCATATTGCATTTATCGGTAAAACAAGTTACGAATACATTGCTTGTCTTACAGGTATGATTTGCAGTGGTAATGTTGTTGTGCCTTTTGACCCTAATATTTCTGTTGAAGAAGCTTGTAATCTTTTTGACGATGCTGATATTGAGATGCTTTTCTGTGAAGAAGAATTTTTAGGTAAAGCTGAAGAAATCCAGAAAACATATAAAGGTATCCGTCAGGTTGTATCTCTCGGTGACTGGCATTGGTTTAACAATATTTTCAAGACTTATTCTGCACAGTCTGAATATGCGCCCCTTTCTGATATAGAAATCGACCCACACGAAACTGCATTGATTATTTACACATCAGGTACAACAGGCGAAAGAAAAGGCGTTATGCTTACAAACAGCAATCTGGCTTCTAACTCCTGTTATGATACATATAAGGCTGCTGATGGTGAGGTTTGTCTTTCAGTTTTACCTATGCACCACGTTTTCTGTTACGCATGTGATGTGCTTAAGGTTCTTTATGACGGTACAGCTATCTGTCTTAACGGCGCACTTACAAACATTTACAGAAACTTCCTTATATTTGAACCAACAAACACAAGAATTGTTCCACTTCTTTGTAAAGCAATTATTACAAAGATTAAAATCCAGGAAAAGAAACATCCTGAACTTACTCCTCGTGAGGCTGCTGAACTTGTTGTCGGTAAACGCCTCACAAGATTTATTGCAGGTAGTGCATTCTTAAGTGGTGCTTTGATTGACGAGTTTGCAAAATACGGTATTACTGCTCGTCAGGGCTACGGTATGAGCGAATGCAGTCCTCGTATTACAACATCTGACTTTTCAGAAGACAATAAATATTCAAATGGTGTGCTTACAGGTGTTGACGATGTAAGAGTTGTTGACGGTGAAATTCAGGTTAAAGGTCCTTCAGTTATGAAGGGTTACTACAAAAAGCCTGAAAGAACTGCTGAAGCATTTACTGAAGACGGATACTTACATACAGGCGACTTAGGTTATATTGAAAACAATCACATCTACCTTGTTGGCAGAAAGAAAAATCTCATTATCCTTTCAAATGGTGAGAACATTTCTCCTGAAGAACTTGAAAACAAGTTCTGTGATGACGGACTTGTAAAAGAAATCGTTGTCCGTGGTGAAAAGGATACAATTATAGCTGAAATATTTCCTGACGAGGCTTTGGCTAACACAATGGGAATTACAGATATTCCTGCTGAAATCAGCAAAATCGTTGACAGAGTAAACGCATCTGTTAATACTGACAGACAGATTCACTCTTTTGTCATCAGAGAAACTCCATTTCCAAGAACTTCAACAGGAAAAATCAAGAGAGCACAGTTTAATTTTGCGGAGGATGAAGCGAAATGATAGAGAAAAAATTGCGTAACGGGCAAATCGTTAAGGCGTACCCAATCTCTAACTCACAGAAAATGATGTTCTTAATGTCACTTAAATACGGTTCAGGATATCCTGTTAACAACATCGGTTGCGGATATTACTGGCAGGGCGAATTAAATGTTGACATTTTAAAGGAGTCAGTTTATGAAGCAATTGCACGTTGCGACACAATGCGACTTCGTTTCACAAAGGACAAGAAAGTAAGTCTTAATCTTCATCAGTATGTTACTGAAAAGAGCGAACTTGTTATCGAAGATTGGGATTACAGTCACAAAACAGTTGAGGAAACTGAAGAAGAGATTACAAAAATCTCAAGACAGAACATTCCTATGTATGAATGTGAAGTTCATAAAATTGCTGTTGTTAAGTTCAAGAACGGTTATCACGGACTTTTCATCAGATTCCACCATCTTGCTATGGATGCTTATTCAGTTAAGATGTTCTTGAATGATGTTATTGAAATCTACAAGAGCAAGACTCAGGGTACCGAATATCCAAAACCAATGAGACCATATATTCCTGTTCTCCTGAAAGAGCTTGAATATCTTGAATCAGAACAGTGTGAAATCGACAAAAAGTATTGGTATGATTCACTTGCAAAATCAACTGAGCCTATCTTTACTGACTTTATGATTGACAATCGTCTTAAACATCAGCAGAAAGAGAATCCGGGTCAGAGATATGCTGACATTCATTCAGGTCTTCCTGATGCTGACATTTTCAATATGAGCATGAGTGCAGAAGACAGTGAAAAGATTATGAAGCTTTGTGCCGACAGAAATCTTTCAATCTTTGCTGTGCTTTCAATGGGTGTTCGTACAGGTCTTTCATGCTTTAACGATAATCAGGAAGATGTTTCTTTCAAAATGATTATCAACCGTCGTGGTACAATTGCTGAAAAGAAATCAGGCGGTCTTCGTATCAACTTCCTTCCTATGAGAAGTATCATCAAGCCTGAAGATACATTTATTGGTGCTGTACAGAACATTTCTGATGTTCAGAACGATATGTATCAGCACGCTAGCTTAAGCTTTATGGATACTCTTAAGGAAAGACATAAGTCAATGCCTGAAGACTCAAAATCTGATTCAACTTATGACAGCTTCGGTCTTTCATATCAACCTCTTATGAAGAGCACATATATTGATGAAGAAATGGAAAAGAGTGCAAAGAGCATCTGGTACAACAATGGCTCTACAATGATTCCTCTCTATGTAACAATCAGACACAGAAAACAGGATAACGGTCTTGATTTCTGTTTTGAATACAGAAAAGAGCCACCGGCAGAATATGACCTTCGTATTCTTTATAGCAAAATCGCTAAAGCACTTGTTATGGGTGCTGAAAATCCTGACATTACAGTCGGTGAAATATTAAATAAAATCGCACTTACAGATGCAGAAAGGAACGGTAAACCGGAATGCAAGAGTTCACACAGCTTGTTGAAATCCTTGAAAACTACGTGGAAGTCGAAGACATCACTCCCGAAAGCAATTTTAGAACTGATCTTGAAATGAGTTCATTTGACACAATGTGTCTTGTGACAGATGTTAAGTCTGTTTTTGGCGTTAACCTTAAAGCAGTGGATTTTGTTGATTACAAAACTGTTGGCGCAATGGCAGAATACATCGCATCAATCAGAACAAAATAAGAAATTACAAACGAAAAAGCACCCCTGCGGGTGCTTTTTTTATAGAAAATTATGGTAAAACATTTCCTGCGGCACGATAGATTTCGTACCATTCCTCACGGGTAATCTGTATTTCACTTGCCTTCAGACAATCCGAGAGTCTTGTGAGATTTGTTGTTCCTGTGACAGGTTGCATTTTTGCCGGATGACGAAGAATCCATGCAAATGCCATTGTATTCTTTGATACACCATATTTTTCTGCGATTTTCCCCATTGTTTCGTTGAGTTCAGGGAATTTTTCATTGTCGATGAAACAACCTTTAAAGAAACCGTATTGCATTGGTGACCAAGGTTGGATTGTTATATTATTCAGTCGGCAGAAATCAAGGACACCACCATCACGATTTACGCCTGATTCATTATACATATTGACATTTATGCCTGACTGAATCATTGGTGTATGCATTACACCAAACTGCAACTGATTTGCACAAAGTGGCATATCCATAGAATTCTGTAAGAGTTGCATCTGATATGGATTCTGATTCGAAACACCAAAATGACGGACTTTGCCCGATGCTTTAAGATGGTTAAATGCCTTTGCTACCTCCTCAGGCTCCATAAGTGCATCAGGACGATGGAGCAAAAGTACATCAATATAATCTGTGCCAAGACGTTTAAGGCTTCCTTCAACTGAATTTACAATATGGTCATAGGAAAAGTCAAACTGACCTTTTCGGATACCACATTTTGTCTGGATAAATATATCATCTCGCATTGTTGGTGTTATTGCCTTACCAAAAACCTCTTCACTTTTGCCACCACCATAAATATCGGCATGGTCAAAAAAGTTTGCACCATTCTGTAATGCTGTGTCAACAAACGCAGACACTTCCTTTTCACTCATATCGCTGATTCGCATACAACCTACTGCGATTGTAGGGACCTGTAATCCACTTTTACCCAATTCTATTTTATACATTTTGTTCATCCTTTCCAAAAAGGTCATTTATATTATAAAACATTCCTTCATATCTGTTATAAAGGTTTTTTTCTTGTGCCTGATTTACTGCATACACCTGATTGGAATTATAGAGAATTGCGATTTTAATATTCTTATCTACATTTTCCATAAAATACTTTTTGATTTGCTTATACCTGACATCTGTTCTTTTAAAAATTTCAGGAATTTGTACCGATGATGAGGATGATAACAAATCACAAAGAATTTTCTCTCTTAAAACCTCTTTATCACATCTGTTTTCAAAGAATTTATACAGATTCTCGGCATAATCAGAAAGAGTCATTTTATTACCATTCACCGCATTGCCGAAATCATTGAAAACGTCGAATGGAGAAATGCTGATTTCATCTGTAAGATATTCAAGAGTATATAAAAATCTACCACTGTTATAAAGTCTGTCAACTGCATCCTCACAGTTCTTCAGCATTTTTATTTCACTTTCCGAAAGCCAAGGCGTAGATGTAACTTCATACGGTGGAGTATCTGTAAATGTGCAAGGATATTTCTCGCTGTTTTCTCGCATATCTGCACCATAAAGAAGCTTTAAAAATCCCATCTGAAGCATATGGGCGTTAAGTGAATATCCCATATTAAAACTATTTTTAAAACTTTCAAGACCTTCACCTGTAAGTCCTGCGATAAGGTCAATGTGAATGTGCATATTATTGAAGCCTATTAGTTTTTTGATGTTTTCGACAAGCTTTTTCGTATTAGTTTTTCGGTTGATTGCTTTTAATGTTTCTTCATTAAAGGACTGCATACCGATTTCAAGCTGTACAGCACCTTTTGGCATTGAGGAGAGAATTTCAAGCGTATCTTCTTTTAATATATCCCCTGCTATTTCAAAATGGAAGCACACATTTTCAGGAATATTTTTTCCGTAATTGTCTTTAATGAAAAGAAGAATTTCATTTGCTCGGGTATGGTTTGCATTGAATGTACGGTCAACAAATTTTACAGTCTGTGTGCCACTATTGGCAAGTTTAACAATGTCTTCCTTTACCTGTGAAATTTCAAAAAAGCGAAGTGGTGAACATCTTCCTGAAAGGCAGAAGGCACAACGATAAGGACAACCACGACTTGTTTCAATATAGGAAATTCTGCCATTTAAATTTTTAAAAAATTCATCCGTAAATGGTGATGGTGGTGTTTCTGTATATTCCTTTTCGGGAATTGTGATGATTTTACCATTTTCTCTGTATGAAAGACCTGATACAAGTGATAAAGCATTATTCATATTATTGAGAAAATCGGGAAAAGTCCATTCCCCTTCACCTGATAAAACAAAATCAATAAAATCATACTTTTCTAATACATCCTTCGGTCTGTATGCGACCTCAGGTCCACCTAAAACAATTTTACAAGGATGATTATCCTTGATAATGCGACAGATTTCGAGAGTTTTTGTAATGTTCCATATATATGAAGAAAATGCGACAACCTGAGGCTTTTCACTTATTATTTTATCAGCAAAATCGTGAATGTTACCATTGATTGTGCTTTCCATGACAGAAATGTGGTAATTATTCTTTGAAAATTCACGGACTCCTGCCAGAAGACACCAAGGAGAAAGTGAAGCGTGAACATATTTAGAATTAAGACAAGAAATAATGACCTTCATATTTTCCCCTTTCGTTGCATAACAAATTGTAATTTATTATAGATAAAGGGCGATTCGCAAACCGCCCTTACAGATTTTAATATCCTATTGCAAGTCCGAACAAGAGAATAAGGCTTGTTATAACGAGAATTGCAATCTGAATTTTAAGTGAATATTTAACCCACTTAACATAACTTATACCAACCATCCCAAGGCTTATAAGAAGCACAGGATTTGTCGGATAAAGTACATTTGAGAAGCCGTCACCGAAGGCGAATGCCATAACTGAAAGCTGTGATGAAATCTCAAACACCTGTGCTAACGGAACGATTATCGGCATAAGCAAAAATGCCTTTGCAGAACCGGAAGCTATGAAGAAATTAAGTCCGAGAACAATTAAATATATAAAGAGAATGATTACACCCTTTGGCAGACTACCTGCAACCTTAACCGCTGTATAAAGCGTTGAGTCAAGAATTTTACCTTCAATAAGAGTATATTTAATTGAACTTGCCATTAAAATCATAAGAACTGCAGGAAGGACAGTTACAATTCCATAGCCGAAATTCTTAAGAAGATTTTTACCTTTCATTCCCGAAACAACAATGGATGAAATACCTGCAATAAGAAACATAACAGCCACAATAATCATTGTGTAGTCCTGTAAAAATGTTATGAATACAGAACTGAGCACAGCAACAATACCAACTCCAAGTATTATTACAAATGTGAATAAAGCCTTATCCATTTTCTTGTTGTCAATGAAATCATCGTGTACTTCAATCTGGTCAATAGGCTTTGCAATTTTGAGAGCGTGACGTTTCACAAAGAAATGAAGAACACCGTAAAGAATCATAAATGATACAAGACGAAGCCAGATTCCTGAGAACATAGGAAGTCCTGCAAGCTCCTGTGCCACACCAACTGTAAAGGGATTGCAAACACCTGATGCAAAGCCACAGCCGACTGCTAAAAGACTCATTCCGAGACCCGTTAGTTCATCCCAGCCCAATGCCACAGCAAGACCTACAACAATAGGGACTAATGGAACACACTCTTCAAATGAGCCGATAAACGCACCCATAAACATAAAGAAGAGTATGACAAGTGACATAAGATTGTATCGGTTTTGTCCGAATCTATGCACAATCTTTTTAAGCATATATTCCATAATTCCACTCTTATCAAGAGCAGTAAAAACTCCGCCGATTACAAGGAGAAAGATGATAACGGCAATAATTGCGCCACCACCATCAGCGCCAAGCACAAGAATCGGTGATAAAAGCCATTTTGCAAATGAAATTCCACCATCAACGAATCTGTAACTACCCGGCACAATAGCTTCTATGCCATTTTCGTCAATTACTCTTGTATATTCGCCACTTGGAATTATCATTGTGGCAAGGTAAGTAAGAACCATTAATAAAAATATGATGCCTATTGCACCTATAAAGGATTTAGCGCTGATGCCAAGTCCTTTTTTCTCGGTCTTTGACATAAATTATACCTCTTTAATCACATACTTATAGAAATCAACTGCCGGAGGAAGGCAATCGATATTTACATTTTCATCAATACCGTGAACGCTACCATACTGCTGATTATCAATATTAAATGGAACGAAACGAAGGCAGTTATCACAAACTCTTGTGAAATATCTGCTATCACTTGCACCATTCATAATATATGGTACAGGCTTGAAGTCAGGGAAAACAGTATTGACTGCTTTTTCAATGAACTTGAACTGTTCACCATTGAAATCAGAAAGTCCTGACTCCATTCCATCTTCTACGATTACTGTTTCAATATCATATTTCTTTGCAAGTGCTGTAATAGCATCAACACTCGCCTTTTTACCCTGATGATGTGAATAACGCATATTACCCATAACCCATGCTTCCTGTGGGATAACATTTGAGCCGTCGCTACCCTTACTCATTGTGAAAGCAAGAGTTGTACGGAGAAGCGCTGCACCTGACGGAGAAATCATTGGCATTACCTTCTGAAGTACAGGCTTGAATGCATTAACATTTCCACAAGCCATTTTCATAACGCCACTCATTGTAGGTGCAAAGCGTGAAAGCATTTCCTTGATTGTATCTGACATATAAACATCGAAGCATTCTGCTTTTTCTGCCTCAACCATAAACTTTGCAAGACGCACTAAAGGAGTGTTTTTACCCGGTGCAGATGCATGACCACCATTTGACTTTGCAACAAATTTCAGGTCCATATAACCCTTTTCACCAACGCCAATCATTGCAAAAGTGCCGTCAGCGCCACCGATTGGGTCATATAAAATCATACCGCCTTCATCAAGCACCATATAAAAATCCATATTTCGCTCTTTAAGTGCCAATGACATTGCATTACCATCTTCGCCACCTGTTTCTTCAGTACAGGTTGTTACGAAATATGTATCTCTTTTTGGAGTGAAACCTTCCTTGATAAGTTCTTCAGCAGCCTGAAACATCATTGAAAGACCACCTTTTGTATCAAGTGTGCCTCTGCCCCAAACTCTGCCCTCTGCAATTTCACCTGAAAATGGCGGATATTTCCAATCTCCACTTGCTTCAACAACATCGTGGTGATTCATAAGCATAACTGGTTTTAATGAGCTGTCTGTACCCTTCCATTTAAGTAGAAGGCTCCCACCGAAATTTTCACACTCAACTGTGTTGAAAAAATTCGGATACACTTCACGAAGAACCTTATGAAACTCTAAAAACTTTGTAATGTCCTTATCGTCCCTTGATGAAATTGTCTCAACCTTAATAAGCTTTGAGAGAATCTGGGCGTATTCCATTGCACGATTGTCACTCATCTTTTTACATCTCCTAAAATCATCTTGAAAATATAATAAAGTATTATACCACACATTGTCGATAAAATAAAGAGTTTTTAGAAATATAGGGTATGATTTATTGGACAATGAGTTGAATTTTTCTAAAATAATGATATAATTACAAATGAAAAAGTATATTATTATTTTGAAAGGATGATATAAATGAAGTTAAAGAACAAACTCCTTGCAATAGTAATGGTCATTGTTATTCTCTGCACAACAGTCACTCCTGCTTTTGCAATCACAAAAACATCACCATTTACTCGCGCACAGTATGTTGCGATGGTATCCGAGGAAACCGGAACTCCTGCAATAACAACTGATGAATTTCTCCAGAAATGGAATGCTGTCGGTGACTTTTTCAGACTTATGACTAACGACAAATTCCCATCTGAGGAAAAGCTCAATGTTGCCTTTGACGAATATCTTATGGAAACTAACACTTATATTCTCAAAGGTTGTGGTCTTGACATTATTGCCATTGCAGAAAGTCTTCCGAATTTAAACAGTCCCGCTGAATTTATCGGAGAAAAAGTTGAACTTGACACAGTTGAATTCAGAAATGCAATGTACAATCTCCGCGACACGGCTAAAGCCGAAGGCAATACAGATTTAGCAAATCTTTACGGATTTCTCGGTGCATATATGAGCATTGTTGAGAAAATGTATTTCTACACTGTTCCGACTACTGAAAATCCTGCAATTTACGAGCTTTACCTTGAGGTAACTTACAAAGACGGTGGCAAAGAAAGTGTTGGCACAAATCTTCTTATTGATACTGTTACAGGTGAAGTATATGGCAGAAAAGGTAACGGTATTTTCGGTATAGGCTTTAATTTCAATATCAAAGAGCTTATGGTTTATGCTCTCATTAATGCATGGCACAGAGATATGGGCTATGCTGTACTTTACGATAAAATCGCAGATATAGTTCCGGTATGGGATATAATCACACGAAGATATTATTTTAATTATAATGGTCTTGAATGGCTAATTCAGGCATGGAAAGGAACATATTTCCTTGTTTCTAACGGCGCTGAAATAGGAGTTTACAACCGAGTACCCGGTGAAGAAAAAGGCACATTCTATAACTGCGCTACTGATGACCAGCTTATGGATATGACTATGAAGCTTTCTCACAAAAATACTGTTCTTCTCGATTTAGGACCTGAAAAGCATTGGTGGATTAACGGCTTCAAACTTAACGGAATGACTTATACACCGGCTTCACTCACTCTCGAATTTTCAATTGAGATGCCTAATATGGAAATGGTAAATGCATTTATACAGGCTGTTGAGAATGAAGAAAACGGTGACACAGCATACACAGTAAACGGCACAACAGTTACAGTTGTGTGGTAATAAGCCCAAACAAAAAACTAACGGAGAGTGGATTAACCATTCTCCGTTTTTTGTGGTGTTTGATAAATTATCACTTGAATACACAAAATAAAAATGACGGAGCATAAAACTCCGTCACATCATTACTGCTTATAGTTCTTAAGAAAATCAGCAAATGCGTCCATAGCCTCACCAAGGATTCGTCTCCTTGGAAGATATACAATTCTTATATGGTCAGGTGTTGGATAGTTAAATCCTTTACCATGCATAAGAAGAACTTTCTTTGCCTTTAAGAAATCAAGGACAAGCTTTTCATCATCGTGAAGATTGAACTTTTTCGCATCAAGTTTAGGGAAAATATAGAATGCAGCCTTTGGCTTTACAACTGAAATTCCGTCAATATTGCAAAGTGCATTATACACAAATTCTCTCTGCTCATAAATTCTGCCACCGGGAAGAAGCAATTCGTCAACACTCTGAATTCCACCAAGAGCAGTCTGCACAATACTCTGTGCAGGTACATTTGAGCAAAGTCGCATTGATGAAAGAAGGTTGAGTCCTTCAATATAGCCATTGATTTTTTTCTTATCACCACTGATTACCATCCAGCCCACACGGAAACCTGCAATTCTGTGAGATTTTGAAAGTCCGTTGAAGCTCACGCAAGGCACATCAGGTGCTAAAGATGCGAGAGCAGTATGAGTAAGACCGTCCATAACAAGTCTGTCGTAAATCTCATCAGCGAAGAGAATCAAATCACTCTGTCTTGCGATTTCAACGATTTCCTTTAAAATCTCATCACTGTACAATGCACCTGTAGGATTGTTAGGGTTAATCACAACAATACCCTTTGTAGCAGGTGTGATTTTCTTTTTTATGTCGTCAATATTAGGATTCCACTCATTCTGCTCGTCGCACATATAATGCACAGCCTTACCACCTGCAAGAGTTACAGATGCTGTCCAGAGTGGATAGTCAGGAGATGGCACAAGAATTTCGTCACCATTATCTAAAAGTCCCTGCATTGACATTGTAATCAATTCGCTGACACCATTACCAAGGTAAATGTCGCTGATATCAACGCCTTTGATACCTTTAATCTGACAATACTGCATTATGGATTTTCGTGCAGAAAACATACCCTTTGAATCAGAATAGCCCTCACATTCACGAAGATTATACATCATATCACGAATTACTTCATCAGGTGCTGCGAAGCCAAACGGTGCAGGGTTGCCGATATTAAGCTTTAAAATTCGCTGTCCCTGTGACTCCATTCTGACAGCTTCATCCATTACAGGACCACGGATGTCATAACAAACATTATCAAGTTTTGTGCTTTTATTGAACGTTCTCACAGATATCACTCCAACACATTTATTTTTCTATTGTTTCAAAAAAATATTCCCATCACTAATGCGATGGGAATGAAGTAGTCGAAAATTACTGCTCAACAGGATAAACGCTTACCTTTTTTCTGTCTTTGCCCATTCTTTCGAACTTAACTTTACCGTCAACAAGTGCGAAAAGTGAGTCATCAGAACCACGACCAACGTTGTTACCAGGATGGATGTGTGTACCACGCTGCTTAACAAGGATGTTACCTGCGAGAACAAACTGTCCGTCAGCTCTCTTTACGCCAAGACGCTTTGATTCTGAATCACGGCCGTTCTTAGTTGAACCCATACCTTTTTTATGAGCAAATAACTGAATGTTTAATTTAAGCATTAAAAACACCTCTTTCAAGTTTCAAGTTGTTGGGATACTGACTTTGCAATTCACTTAAATGCAAATACAAACCGTCAGTAATCGTCTTCGATTTACGAGCATCACTTAAATTCATTGTGAATTTTAAATACCCGTCACGGACCTCTGCTTCTGGACTTAACTTCATAATCTCGATTATAGTATTTGCTGCCATATAGACTGCTGAAGAAACTGCACTACAAACAATGTCTGTGCCATATTCCCCTGCTCCACTATGACCACTCACTTCAAACGAAACTACCGTATCATCCGAAAACAGAAATTTTGCTGTTGTCATTATGCGTTAATACCGGTAATCTCAACCTTTGTATATGGCTGACGATG
This sequence comes from Candidatus Fimenecus sp., assembly GCA_045531435.1. Taxonomy (GTDB): domain Bacteria; phylum Bacillota; class Clostridia; order Oscillospirales; family Acutalibacteraceae; genus Fimenecus. The sequence continues at coordinate 274 of JAZSDZ010000088.1, read as the reverse complement.
ACCCTTCTTACGCTTTTCGTTCTTCTTTGGCTTGTAAGTAAATACTGTGATCTTCTTACCCTTACCATTCTTAAGAACCTTAGCAGTTACTGTTGCACCGTCAACATATGGTGCACCTGCTTTAAGTCCGTCTTCAGAACCAACTGCGAGAACCTTGTCAAAAGTAATCTCTCCATCTGCTTCTACGTCAAGCTTTTCAATGAATACAACGTCGCCGTTTGTAACCTTGTACTGCTTGCCGCCTGTTACGATGATTGCGTACATTTTTCTAACC
>JAZSDZ010000080.1:0-56412 GCA_045531435.1 Candidatus Fimenecus sp. | reverse complement strand
CAGAAAAGCCCATAGCAACAACCTGATTATCTATTACATTCCATTTTTCTGCATTGTTACGAACCATCTGAATTGCACGGATAAAGTCAAGTTGCGGACAAGGATAACGACAAGGAGATGTACGATAACACACGACAAATGTGTGAAATCCAAGTTCGTTGAATCGTTTCGCAATATCCAAACCCTCATGTCCCATACATACATTGAGATAGGCACCACCGGGAGCAATTACTACAGCAGGTGCTTTTTTATTTTCAAGTAGAAACGGAACCATATAAGGCTTTCTTTCACCATCGTAAAAAGGAATATCCTTTTCATCCCAAAGAAGAATACTGTGACTGTCTGTTACAGGAATAACATTATCCTGTCCATTAAAAAAGCCTACTAAATCCTTTGCAAAGCCTTTCAGACTTTTCGGTGCAAATTTTTCAAGAGTACTGAATTTGAATGGCTCTAAAAGTCTTAAAAGTCTGTTTATTTCAGGAACTGAAGAATAACTTTTAAGCCAGAAACTTGCATCTTTATCGTTTCTTACATCACGAAGTCGTTGTTCCATTTTAATCATATTAAAACACCTCCACGCCGACTACTAATCTATCTTTTTTAGTTATACGAAGGACACCTTTATAAATAAATCTGCCAAAACCACGAACAGAAATTTTATCATTTACATTAACAGTTGTAGATGGGCTTGTTTTTACAGCACCATTTACAAATACCTTTTCTGTGTGAAATATTGGCAAGACTTGACTTCGTGACATTTTGTAAATGGCTGAAACTATCACATCAAGTCTTTCTGACGATACAATTATTTCTCTGTTTTCAGACTGTGGCAGTGCATCTGTTGGGATATTTTCGGTCAATTCACATTTAACTGTTGTGTGTCTTACTTGTGTAAGATTTTCGAGAATATAATCAGCAATTGTATCAAGGCAGAAAAGATAACCAGAATTTTTATGGATAATTATATCGCCCAAAACTTCACGACGGATTCCAAGTCCCATAAGTGAGCCTAAGAAATCACGGTGAGTAAGATTATCTGCAAATTTTTGATTAACAGGTTTTATAAGAATACACTTTATCGGATAATCGGTGTTATCAGTAAAATACTCTCTATCCCCAAAACAAGCAACACATCTTTCAGCATTGTCGTAGCCTCCCCAAAGGGTTACAGGCACAGAAAAACGAATAGCACAAAACTCCGATATTTCGGATAATCCTAAAAAATCGGAATAAACTGCATATCCACGCTCGTTTGAACGAGAGGCTAATTCTTCAAATCGTGTTTGTTTTTCGGTCATATTGTTCACCAATGATATTGTCATTCTGAATAAAGTGAAGAATCTCTCCAAAGCGAAAACAAATCCAACAAAGATTCTTCGTTGCCTTGCTCCTCAGAATGACTCGAAAACTAAGTTTAAAAGAGAAGGTAAAACGGCGGGGTCAAGACCCCGCCCTACCATATTAAACATTATAATATTTTTCCATACGCTTTTTGTTGATGATGTGTATAATTATTATTACCACAACAACTGCGATTACTGAAAAAAAGCCTATATAAAGTCCTTGGGCATCATTTTCACCCTTAACCTTCATCCACAATGAATTCATATACTGCAAAGTGTCAGTTGGAAGATTATGGAATTCCTGTGTATTCATTAAATTTTCAGGGTAAACAGCTTCGCTGTCTGCCAATGAATAATCATGATTTTCGATAACTGCTTTATTTGGTGTTGCATAATAGATATACTCTGCATTTGCAAGAGCAACCTCCGGCTCCATCATAAAATTGATAAATGCCTCTGCTCCTTTTTTATTCTGTGATGCTGACGGAATACACATTGCATCATAGAATGTATTTACGCCTTCTTTTGGGAAAATAAAGCCTAAATCAGGATTGTTTTCCACCATAAGCTCATAGTCACCTGCATAGTAAGTGGCAAAAGCATATTCACCACTTTCCATTTTTATAAAGACCTCGTCCATTACATATTCAGGTTTTACCTTTTTACGCTGTTCCATAAGAAGCTCTGCAGCAGCGTCCCATTGTGCCTTTTCAGTATTATTAATACTCTGTCCTAACACAAACTGCGCAATAGCAAAGGAGTCACGAGGATTGTTAAACATAAGGATTTTGCCTTTATACTGTTCATCCCACAACACTTTCCAGCTTGTAGGTTTTTCATCTACAAGTTTCTTATTATATATAAGAATTGTTGTACCTACATTATAGATTACTGCATAATCACTTATTCCATTTTCCACAAGATGACCATATTTTTCACTATCAAAATACTTGTCATAATTCGGAATATTACTGTAATCAAGAGAAAGAAGCATATCTTCGGAAATAAGACGCTCAACCATATAGTCAGATGGGATTATAATGTCATAGCTGACACCGCCACCTGAAAGCTTTGAATACATATTTTCATTTGACTCGAATGTTGTGTAATTCACATCACAGCCTGTAAGTCGTTCAAAAGCACTTATAACATCAAGTTCTTCGTCGTCAATGTATTCACCCCAGTTGTAAACATTGAGAATTGTTCCCTGCAAACCAAGGTTTTTGTAATACTTAACTGTTTCTTCAGGGAAGATTTCATCATTTGCACTCACAGGCACAATAAATGCTGAAAGCATAACCAAAATTGCAATAAGAACAGAGAAAAACTTTTTCATTAAGATTCCTCCTTCTGCTTTCTTCTCTGTTTCTTATCAGAGCGTGACTGTGCCACATTCATAAGAATAAGAAGAACGAACATTGCAACAAATATGAGAGTTGAAAGAGCGTACATATCAGGCTTAACTCTCTTTTTTGTCATTGAGAAAATGTGAATAGGCAATGTCTGAAAATCAGGACCATTTGTAAAGTAACTGATTATGAAGTCGTCAAGCGACAATGTAAATGCCATAATTGCACCTGAAATGATTCCCGGTAAAATTGCAGGGAAAACAACTTTGAAAAATGCCTGAATCGGTGGACAGCCCAAATCCTGTGCAGCCTCATAAATTCTGTTATCAGTCTGCTTGAGTTTTGGCAAAACTGAAAGAATAACATAAGGCAACTGGAATGTGACATGAGCAATTAAAATTGTCCAGAATCCGAGAACATCACGCTTATTGAACATTACACCTGCAAACACGAACAGAAGCATCATTGAGATACCTGTCACGATTTCAGGGTTCATCATAGGAATATTTGTCACAGTCATAACAGATGACTTTATATGCTTATTTCTCATTGAGTTGATACCAACTGCAGCCAGAGTACCCATAACAGTTGCAATAGTTGCAGAAACGACAGCCAGAACAACTGTGTTCTTAAGTGCATCCATTGTTACTTTATCCTGAAAGAGTTTTTCATACCATTGAAGTGAAAAACCATCAAAAATATATGTGCTTTCACTTCCGTTAAATGAGAACACCATCATAACAACCATCGGCGCATAAAGGAACGCAAAGACAAGAGCTAAATAAAATTTAGATAATGGAGATGTTTTTGTCATATAAGCACACCTCCGTCATCATCGTTGTCTGTGAAGTAATTCACCACTCCAAGACAGATTAAAATCATAACCATAAGAACAAGAGAAAGTGCAGCACCAAGGTTATAGTTATATGCAGTCTGGAACTGACCTTCAATAACGTCACCGATAAGTGTAATCTGTCCTCCGCCTAATTTCTGTGTAATGTAGAATGTACTTACACAAGGAACAAATACCATTGTTACACCACTTGCAATACCCGGAACTGAAAGTGGAAAAATAACTTTTCTGAGGCAATAAAGCTTATTACAGCCCAAATCCTGTGCAGCCTCAACAAGTGAATTATCCATTTTTGAAAGTGCGGTATAAAGTGGCAAAATCATATATGGTAAGAAATTATAAACCATACCAAGAATAACTGCACCACCTGTATTAAGCATCCTCAAAGGCTCAACACCAAAGATACATAAAAATCGGTTAATTACACCAGATTCACCTAAAATGGTAATCCATGAATAAGTACGGATAAGAAAGCTCATCCACATTGGAAGCATAACAAGCATTGTTGCCACACGCTGAAAAGAAGCCTTAGTCTGTGCTAATGCATAGGCAAAAGGATACGCAATAATGAGACAAATCACTGTTGCAACTGCCCCATAACTGATTGAAAGAATAAATGTTGTTGTATAATCTCCAATCTGGCTTATGTTGTTCCAAGTGAAATTACCATCTGCATCTGTAAACGCGTAATAAGCAACCATTATGAGCGGTGCTACTATAAATAACACCGACCAAAGCATATAAGGTGCATTAGACACCTTCTGAAGAAACGAGGACTTTTTCATTATTCCTCACCTACTTGAATCTGAGAAAGCTCATCAAATTCATCACTGAAAGAGCTGTAATCACCATAAAGACCTGAATACTGTGATTTCTTCATAACATGCATTTCGTCAGGGTCGATTGAAATACCAATCACATCACCCACTTCACTCTTATCAGTTGTCTGAATCATCCATTTAAAGTTATCAATATCAACAATAATTTCGTAATGAACACCCTTAAAAGTAACTGAAGTAACAGTACCCTGAAGCATACCATTTTCAGGTGCAACAACATCAATATCCTCCGGACGGATAACAACGTCAACAGGCTCATTATGTTTAAAGCCCTTATCAACACACTGGAATTTAATGTTATTGAATTCAACGGTAAAATCTTCTTTCATAATACCATCAAGAATATTACTTTCACCGATAAAATCTGCAACAAAGGCATTTTTAGGCTCATTGTATATATCAAGAGGCGTGCCAATCTGCTGAATAACACCTTCATTCATAACAACAACTGTGTCTGACATTGAAAGTGCTTCTTCCTGGTCGTGGGTAACATAAATAAATGTGATACCAAGCTTCTGCTGAATATTCTTAAGTTCAATCTGCATATCCTTACGGAGTTTTAGGTCCAATGCCCCTAAAGGCTCGTCAAGGAGCACAACTCGTGGATTTACAGCCAATGCTCGGGCAATAGCAACACGCTGCTGCTGACCACCTGAAAGTGAATCAACCTTACGAGGACCAAAGCCTTTCAAATTTACAAGAGTAAGCATTTCACTTACCTTTTCTTTAATATCCTTTTCCTTCCACTTCTTCTGACGAAGACCAAATGCGATGTTTTCATACACATTCAAATGAGGAAAAAGGGCATAACGCTGAAAAACGGTGTTAACCTGGCGCTTATACGCAGGAACACCATTGATATTTTTTCCTTCGAAAATAACATCACCACTATCCTGCTGTAAAAAACCTGCAATAATACGCAGAGTTGTAGTTTTACCACAGCCTGAAGGTCCAAGCAATGTGATAAATTCACCATCACGGATATAAAGGTTAACGTTATCGAGAATTTTATGGTCGTCAAAACTGACGCTTATGTTTTTGAGGTCGATAATAACTGGATTGTTTTTCAATTATGCAGCCCCTTTCCAACCGATAGATATAGTTGAAACGGCCCACAAAAGCCGTTCCTATTTGGTATGGTTTTAATATATTCTTATTTTGACAAAAAGTCAATAATTTTTGCGAATTTTGATAATTTTTTTACTTGATTTTTTCTACAATTTTGCTTAACTCATCAGGATGACGAGTTGTGATATTATCAGGGGCAAATGAAAGAATTTTATACATATTTTTAGTGTTGTCCACAGTCCAGATTGAAACCAAAAGTCCGTTTTTATGAAAAATCTTCACAAGTTTCTCTGACGCGCCTGTATATTTGAAATTGATTCCAACGGCTCCTGCATTTTTCACTTTTTCAACAATTGAAAGGATGTACTTTTCATTATACTTTTTCCATCTCTTTACTTTGAAATTTAGATAGTAAGGAACTTCGGGACTGTCTTTTTTTACAGGCTCAACAAAATTCTCATTAATGCCTGTGTAGAAAAAATTTTTTTCGATACCATATTTTTGAGCCATCGGATAAACTTTATATAAAGCGTCACAAGCTTTGATATCAACATTGACTTTGACATTCGGCATTTTTGAAATAAATTCAAAAGCCTTGTCAAGCGTTACCTCTCCACCAACAGGCTTTTCGTGGGATAATACAGGCTCACCACCACTCGTAAATTGCAAATCGAATTCTACAACAGATGCACCATTCTGAGCACCGGTTTTAATAGACTCCAAACTATTCTGCGCAGTATTCATACAACCTGTGTGTGCTGTAATCGTAAAATTCTTTGGCAATTTTGTATGTTTCATTTTCATCTACCTACCTTCTCCTCTATTTTAATATCAATTATGCTATAAATCAAGTTGATTTTATAAATACATTGTGATAAAATTCATCTGTAAAGGTTCGGTATGTCGAGGAATCAGGTGAAAATCCTGAACGAGTCCGTCGCCGTAAGCAGATACGATATTTTCACTTACTGCCGCAAAGTAAGATAAGCCATTGAACAAAAAGTTTGAGAAGGCGGAAATGTCACAAAACTGTCAGTCGGAATACTCGGTACTGAAATTCTCCTTGCCACGGTAACTGGTATATGGAAAAGCCTTTATAAAAATAAAATATCCTATAAGGAGCGAAAGAGTATGAAAGAAATTATTAAAAATCGTTTCCGTTCTGTTCTTTCATTGGTACTTATTGCGGCTATGGTACTTATGTTTGCAGGTTGCGGACAAACACAGGTTGAGGAAACTCCTCAGACATCACAAAATCAACAGGAAGTTGTTGAGAAATCCTTCAAATTTGAAGTAGTTGATCTTGATGGTACTAAAAAGGAATTTGAAGTAAAGTATGACGGCGAGAAAACTGTTGGTGAAGCACTTACCAATGAAGGTCTTATTTCAGGTGAAGTGGGTCAATATGGTCTTATGGTTGACACAGTAGATGGCGTGAAATATGACTATAACAAAGATGGTGCTTACTGGGCATTTTTTGTAAACGGTGCTTACGCAAACAGTGGTGTTGATACTACACCTATTAAAGACGGCGAAGTATATTCATTTGTGGCAACTAAGGCATAATGAAAAATCAGAAGTATCAACAGTTAGTTGACTTGGTTGTATTTGCATTGTTGGGTGTAATAATGTTCATATCAAAGTACATAACAGATGCGTTGCCAAACATTCATTTTATCGGAATGCTGACAATGACATACACCATCGTATATAAAAAAAAGGCACTCATTCCTGTTTATGTTTTTGTTCTTTTAACAGGACTTTTTAACGGTTTCGGTTTATGGTGGATTCCGTATCTGTATATATGGGCTATACTTTGGGCTGTTACAATGCTACTGCCTAAAAAAATGAACACGAAAATTGCAATCCCTGTTTATGCAGTTGTTTGTGCATTACACGGACTTTGCTATGGTGTACTTTATGCACCTGCACAAGCACTTATGTATGGGCTTGACTTTAAGGGAATGATTGCGTGGATAGGTGCGGGATTGTATTTTGATATACTCCACGGAATAGGAAACTTCGCACTTGGTTTTTTGATTATTCCACTATCCAATACACTCAAGAAAGCACATAAAACAGTAGGAAAAGAAAACTAAACAACAATACAACGACGATGGAAGAAAATTTCAACCATCGTCGTTTGTTTTATTATATTTTAAGATTCTTCGCTACGTTCAGAATGACTTTCTGTTTTAATAGCATATTTACCAACAACGGCGGGGTCAAGACCCCGCCCTACCGTAAGCTATTTTATTGGTTGTAAACTGCGGTCTAATATACCGTTAATTTGAGCGATTGCTGTACCATAGTTTGTGATTGGAACATTATTCTCTTCACAGAAACGACGACGGTACTGCATTTCTCTTTCTGTCAGCATACACCCGCCACAATGAATTACAAGTGAAACATCTGACAAATCTTCAGGGAAATCTTTTCCTGATGTAAATTTAAAATTCAACTCTTTTTTGGAATACTCTTTAAGCCATTTTGGAAGCTTTTGCGTACCGATGTCACCACATTGACGATGATGCGTGCATCCTTCTGAAATCAGAATTGTATCACCGTCATTAAGATTTTTCATTTTTTCTGCACCCTTAATTGCACTTTCAAGACTTCCCTTATACCTTGCCATAAGAATTGAAAATGATGTAAGAGGAATATCACCGACAATTTTTGATACATAACCAAAAGCCTGTGAGTCAGTTATAACCATTTTCGGTGGTTCTTTAAGGGTATTGAGTGTTGTTTCCAATTCAGTTTCTCTTGTAACTACAGAAATTGCACCTGCATCAAGAATATCACGGATTGTCATTTGTTGTGGCAAAATCAGTCTGCCCTTTGGTGCAGCAGAATCAATTGGAGTTACAAGGACTACTATATCCCCTGATTTCAGCAAATCACCAACAACTCTCTTGTTTTCATATTGCACTTTGACTACACTTGCTATTTTATTTTTTAGTTCATTGATATTTGTGCCGTTTTTAGCACTTACAAGGATTGTATTATCATCTAAAACAACATTTTCTGCAAATAAATCCGACTTATTATACGCTACAACGAAAGGTATTTTTTTCTGTACGAAAAGAGAAAGCATTTCTCGGTCAAAGCTTTGCAAACCTATTGTTGAATCAACAACAAGCACAGCAACATCAATATAATTGAGCACTTGTTTAGTCTTTCTGACACGCATCTCGCCAAGAGTTCCTTCATCATCAATACCAGGAGTATCAACAATTACAACAGGACCTAGCGGCAACAATTCCATAGCCTTTTTTACAGGGTCAGTTGTTGTGCCTTTCACATCTGACACAAGGGACATTTCCTGACCTGTCACAGCATTTACAACGCTTGATTTGCCTGCATTTCGCAGTCCGAAAAAACCAATGTGCAATCTTTCTGCTGATACAACATCATTTAAACTCATTAAATCACCTTAAAATCTGAAATCTCGTCTGTTAGATACCTTAATATCCTCAACATTCTGAATTGCGATTGCTCGAGCCTTTGGATTCGGCACTTTCTGAAGCTCTTTTTCAATAAGCTCAAAACCGATTTTCTTTGTTTCTTCACTTGCATAGTCAACAAGGAATTCTGTAAGAGTCATAAGAGCATTCGGGTGGCAACAGTTCTGAATCTGTCCGTTTTTGCAAAGTGCCATAAATCTGTCACCTGTTCGACCTTCTCGATAACAAGCAGTACAGAATGATGGAATATGACCTTTTTCCATAAGCCATCGAACAACCTCATCAAGAGTTCTCTGGTCAGAAACGTCAAACTGTTCTGAATCGTGAGGACGCTCTTCTTCTGTATAACCGCCAACAGATGTGCGGGAAGCACCACTGATTTGTGAAATACCCATATTAAGCACTTTACCACGCACTTCCTCAGATTCTCTTGTTGAAATAATCATACCTGTATATGGAACTGCGATACGGATACAAGCAATAATCTTTTCAAACATTTCGTCTGAAATTGAATTATCAAACACATTCGGGTCAATGTCGTCTGCTTTTTTGATTCGTGGAACACTTATTGTATGAGGACCAACACCGTGAACAGCCTCAAGGTGTTCTGCGTGCATCATAAGTCCTACGAATTCATATTTATAAAGCTCAAGTCCGAAAAGAACACCGAGACCAACGTCATCAATGCCACCTTCCATAGCTCTGTCCATTGCTTCTGTATGGTAAGCATAGTTGTGCTTTGGTCCTGTCGGATGAAGCTTTTCATAGCTTTCTTTGTGATATGTTTCCTGGAAAAGGATATATGTACCAATTCCTGCGTCCTTGAGTTTTCTATAATTTTCAACCGTTGTTGCAGCGATATTTACATTAACACGACGGATTGCGCCATTCTTATGCTTGATGCTGTAAATCGTGTCGATACATTCAAGGATATATTCGATTGGGTTGTTTACAGGGTCTTCGCCCGCTTCAATTGCAAGACGCTTGTGTCCCATATCCTGAAGTGCAATAACTTCTTGTCTTACTTCTTCTTGTGTAAGCTTTTTACGACAGATGTGCTTGTTCTGATGATGGTAAGGGCAGTAAATACAACCATTTACACAATAGTTTGAAAGATAAAGAGGGGCAAACATAACTATACGATTACCGTAAAATGCAAGTTTGATTTCCTCTGCAAGTTTAAAAAGTCTTTCATTCATATCAGGAAGGTCACAAAGGAGCAAAACTGCTGCTTCACGGTGAGAAAGACCTGCACAAACTGTACCTTCTTCTGTTTTCTTAGGTCTTGCTTTTTCTAAGATTTCTTCAATTAATTCTTTGTTATGCTTATTCTGTTCAGCATATTCAAGAGTTGCAAGTATTTCTTCGTCGCTGATAAATTCTTCAGCCTTTAATGATTTGGGATTGTATGCCATATTAATTCTCCTTTATATCTCCCCTATCAGTTACTATCTGATAGCCAATATTTTTCATACTGTTTTTTAAATTTTCTATTTCTTGTGCGGATTCGTTTCCGCTGATTAACTTGTTATTATAAAGCTCATATTTTTTTCGGACACTTTGTGGTGAAAGATTCGGCATTATTACATTCGCACCACAAAGAATTCCTTTTTCACGACCACCCTGCTCCGCCGAACCCAATGCGGTAGTAGCAGGTAATAATATTGTAGGTTTTATAAGCCTTATGATGGAAAGTAAGTAGCAAGTAAACTCTACATCACCTGACGGATAATCCTTGAATTGCGTTGCCTTATGTGGAATGAATGGACCAATTCCACACATATGTGGTGAAAATTCTTCAATGAATTTCAAATCCTTTGCAAGGCTTTCTTTGCTCTGATACGGTGAGCCAACCATAAAGCCACAGCCTGTCTGAAACCCGATTTCCTTAAGGTTTTTAAGACATTCCATTCGTGTTTTGTAGCTCATTTTTTCAGGGTGCAACTTATTGTAATGCTCCTCATCAGCAGTTTCATGACGAAGAAGGTATCTGTCAGCACCTGCGTTGTAAAGTTTCTGATAACTTTCTTTACTTCTCTCACCTAATGAAAGAGTTACCGCACAGTCAGGATATTTGTTTTTGATTTCACCTATAATTTTCACAAGAAAATCATCAGTAAAATGTAAATCCTCGCCACCCTGCATTACAAATGTGCGAAATCCGAGTGAATATCCTTCATCGCAACATGATAAAATTTCATCTTTTGTGAGTCGGTACCTGTCACACTCTTTGTTTGATGCTCTTATTCCACAGTAAAGGCAATCGTTTTTGCAGATGTTACTGATTTCAATGAGTCCACGAATAAAAACGGTATTACCGTAAACCTCCTGGCGCTTTTTTACTGCTTCAGCTCTTAAAATGTCAGCAATTTCTTTGTCTCTGTTATCTATAAGATACTCATATTCAGTTGTGGATAATTTACCTGTACTGATTAGCTTTTGTCCGATTTTAAATAGTTTTTCATTCATTTGTAATCACATTTGAATATGCAGTTTTTACGCTGACACCATCTATTTTGCCGATTTTACCCGACATTGCAGAAATCATATCCTGCGGAGCATCAACTACAATACTTACTATATTAACATTTTTCTTTCTGTATGGGATGCCCATTCTTCCCACAATATATTCACCGTAATCGTGAAGAATTGAATTAAGAAGTTCAACAGATTCCATTTTCTCAACTATTATTCCCATAACAGCAATTCTTGTTTCCATAAATCCACCTCAATTCTTAATAAAACAAAAAAGTATAATACCCCTGAAGATATTATACCGTTAAAATTAAGTGTAGTATTTTGTTATACATTACACCTTTCATCCGGAAGCTATCAGCATCTTCATGTCAGGTCATATATATTCTATCATATTTATTTTTCTATGTAAAGATTTTTATTTTTGATTTATTGCAATATTATAAAAATTTTGGTATTATTTTTTTATCTTGAAAAAGTTGGTGAAAATATGCTTAAAATCATTAGTTTAATATTGAGTTTTGTAACTGTTTTATCGATGGCAGCAGAAGGAATTCCTTATGCCTTCCGACCTACGCTCCAGGTGGATGCGGGTTCTTTTCTTGGTGAAGTTTCAAGCAGAGCATCAGGATATCTTTACGGTGTTGCTGAAAACGGTGTGCCTGATAATGCAGTTGTTGAAAGTATTGATATTTCAAGTATTTCGCAAAAGGTAATTGACGGACTTCAGCATCCTATCGGTGATGTTGACCATGTTGCCCCTATGCTTGACAACTGCGATTACATTACGGTTTATTTGCAAGATTGTTTTGATACTTGGTATTACTGTCATCAGGAAATTATGGATATTCGTGCAACAGGGAACTATGACAGTATGAAATTTGTCCGTGAAAGATTTTTACCACAAGTTGAGGAGGCTGTTAAAAAATTAGTGCAGACAGATTATCAGGACAGACTCGTTTATTGCCTTTACAACGAAACTGATAATGCAGTCTGGTTTGGTACTCCTTCTCCTGACGGCACATGGCTTATGTATGATGATGCAGCAAAGCTCCGTTTTTACGAGGCTTGGAAAGTGACTTATGACCTTGTCCGTTCAATTGACCCTGATGCTGTGATTGGTGGTCCCGGATACTGTGACTTTGACCTTTACGAATTGGAGCATTTCCTTACATATTGTAAAGAAAACAACTGTATGCCTGACATTATGATTTATCACGAATTAGGTGACACATCTGCATATTATTGGCAGGACCATGTTGATGCATATCGTGAGCTTGAAGACGAAATGGGCATTGATAATTTACCAATCATCGTTACTGAGTATGGAACAATGTATGAGTGTGGTGCACCTGCAGATATGGTGAAATATATTTCTGCAATTGAATATTCAGGTGCTTATGCAAATGCTGCGTATTGGAGATTAGCAAACAATCTTAACGATACAATTGCCGATAATAACAGTCCTAACTCAAACTGGTGGCTTTTCCGTTGGTATGCAGATATGGAAGATTATCTTCTCGACTCAAAAATAATTGACATAAAACATGCCGACTTTGAAAATGCCATTAAATATGGTTATAAAAGATTCCACTATAAATACTTTAATGGACTTGCATCAATGACTGAAGAAAAAGATGAAATTTCTGTTATATGTGGTGGTGCTGACTACAACAGTTTCGTAAGCTTCAAACATCTTGGTAAAACAAATCTCGGCAAAAAAGTCAATGTCAAGGTTGAAATGGTTTGTTTTGAAGGATTAAGTGGTATTGTAAATGAACCTACTGTTGTAAAAGAATATACTGACAGAGTGTCAGGAGGAAAGCTTCGTGTTGACCTTAAAGACCCTGACCCTACTGTAGTTTATCACATCACTCTTACACCTGCAGAAAATGAAAAAGAAGACTTCTACAACGATAATCTTCCTGTGAGATACGAATTTGAGCACGGTATCCGTCAAGGTGGCACATACACATATGATAGTGCGTATGCTACCACGGGTGAAATTCAGGGTATGGTTGGTGGACTTGAAAATATTGGTGATAGCGTTACTGTAAAATTCAACGTGCCAACTGACGATTACTACGATTTATCAGTGATTTTTGGTAATTCAAATGATGGTCCTACACCTGCACATAGAGTTGACGCAAGAGTTGTTATGACACTTGATAATGAAACAGAAGATATTTATCTTCCTAACACAATCAAAAGTGAATATACAGACAAAATGACATTTGTCCGTTACCTTACAAAAGGTGAACATTCATTAACACTGGCTCACGGTGACGGCACATTTGTTGTTGATAGTTTGCTTGTTCGTGGTCACGAAGAACTTGATGAAATTGCACTTTTAAAAGATTCTGACAGAACAAACGAAAGCACAAAATCATTCCTTGCAATTGCTCCATATGATGGTTTTTATGAACTAACAGCAAATATTTCAGCTGATTTCAAGGTTGATGGTGCTTCTGCTTATACAGACGGAAATAGCATCATATATCTACGAAAAGGTCTTAATTACATTGATTTCCAATCAAATGAACCTGTGAAATGCATAATAAAAGTTACTGATCAGAATAATTTCAATGTTTCAGTTTTTGCTGATGATATGACTCTTTTTGATAAGACAACACTCAATATTGACCATATCGAAAACATCTCCTGTAATGGTGGTTCTGCAAGTTTTAAAGTAAATGCACCTGTAACAGGCAATTATCGTCTTACAGTTGCCTACTCCAACAATGACGAAGGTGGCATCCACAGTTACAATGTTGACCTTATTGAACGATATATTACAGTGGATGTAAATGGTAAATCACAGAATCTTTGGTGCAGAAATACATATAGTTGGGACACTGTTAAAACTGCAACAATGAACATTGAACTTAACGAAGGCGAAAATGTTATCACTTTTAAAAATGATGGTTCAGTAAAGTTTAACAACAAGGATTCTTATGCACCATATATTTTCTCAGCAACAGTAAATGATATTTGTAATGATTGAGGTGGCTTAAATGATAGCAAAAGTTATACGTGCATTAGTTGCTGTGCTTATGGTGATTTCACCTGCACTACCACAGAAGCTGAGTCTTCCTGCTATCCCCCGTGGTCAGGATTTGGAACTCGAATCAAGATTTGAACTTGTGTGGGAAGACGAATTTGAAGGCGGCCAGCTCGACACATCAAAATGGTATTATCCTTGGTGGGAAACTGAAAGAAAGGGAGGTTTCTGGCACGAGGATATGGTATCCGTCAAAGACGGAAATCTTGTAATTACAACTGCATATTTCGACAAGCCCCTTGAAAATTATTACTATGAAGATTGGTCTGACAAAATCAATTTTAAGGATTATAGAGAAGGTTGGTACACAGGTTGTATTGAAACCCGAGGTAAACACGAATTTTGTTATGGCTATTTTGAATGCAGATGTATTCTGCCTAAATCAACAGGTATGTGGTCTGCGTTTTGGATGATGAATGACGGCGTTTCAAATGTTGACGGAAGCGGTAAAGACGGCACTGAGGTTGATGTTTTTGAATCAATGTACTATAAAGATGTATGGTGGGGCGCCGGTGACGCAATTGTAACAGGCATTCACTATGACGGATATGGTGAAGACCATAAGGGCGACTCTATCGGCAAATGGTTTGCTAATAATCCTTATGAAGAATACAACACCTATGGTGTGGAATGGAATGAAAATGAATATATTTTTTATATCAATGGTGTTGAAACAGGCAGACTCTCAACAGGCGGCGTAAGTCAGAATCCTGAATACCTTATCCTTTCTTGTGAGGTTGCAGGTGAAAATGGTGTTGCAGATGCTGACAGACATGGTACCGGTAAAATCAATATGAAGCCCGGTGATACAGCAGAATTTATTGTTGATTATGTAAGAGTTTATCAATACAAATAAGCAAAAAAGTCATTCTGAGCATAAACTAAGAAGCTCTTTTAAATATTTCTTTTAGCAGAGATTCTTCGTCACTTTGTTACTCAGAATGACTTTTTTATTTATTAAGAATGTATATACCAAGATTAAGATATCCTGCAAAGGTTACCCATACAAGGTACGGTATCAATAGTTTTGCAGATGTGGTGTTGATTTTGTTAAAGAAATAAATATTTACAACAATGGCAACCCACAATAACAAAATCCATATAAATGCAAAAAGGTATGCCTGTGCATTAAAGAAAATTATGGACCAGAAAAAATTAAAGAATAACTGTACGCCAAAAGAAATCAATGCTGGTGTTTTGTTGTCCATTGTCTTTGTTGTTACAACAAGATATAAGGCAATTCCCATAAGCACATATAGAATTGTCCACACTACAGGGAAAAGCCATGCAGGTGGTGATAAAGGTGGTTTTTCTACTTCCTCAAAAAGTTTCATATTTCCCACTGTCAGTAATGCTGAAATACCGCCAACAGCCAATGGTATGGCTATACAAATCAATAACTTTTTCCACTCTATTCTCAAAACAATCACCTCACAATATTTTATGATTATTCATCTACTCATATACACAAAAAGCAGGGATTTCCCCTGCCTTATAAAAACTGTCGCATCTGGATAATCAAATCCTCTTCAAGGTTGATAAGTCTTTTACAGATATCCTTTGATTTTTCGTCCGCGGCTTTATACTCATTGAGATATTTGTTCAGGGATTTTACACCCATATTACAACCATCAGTAATTAAATCTGCAATAGTTCTGTCCGACTCATTTACAACAAGCTTCATATTGGTTTTCATCCATGACATACCCTTTGCCATTGGATTAGGGTCTTTTCCATCATCGTGATAATCATCGAGCAATTCCTGTAAATCTTCATCCAACTTACAATGTTCTGCTCTGTTGTCGGAAAGGTCTTTTCGAAGCCTTTCTGATTTTGCATATTTCATCACATCGTCAATTGAGGAAATTCCCATTTTCACACCTGCATCGCACTCGCGAAGCAATCTGATTGTATCTTGTTCAACCATTATAAAAACTCCTTTCTTTTTAGGTATTATTACCAAAAAGTCAGGAGTTATTATTTTTATCACGCTTATTTTTCGCACTTGCAATAGCTGCTGTTGCAACATATACACTTTCTGCACCACGGATTTTAAGTATCCTTGCACAATCGTTAAGTGTTGCACCTGATGTTTTCACATCATCAACTAAAAGAATTGTTTTACCCTTCACATCTGCATTGTCTTTAATATCGTAAATTCCGAAAACATTACCCTTTCTGTGACGGAATCCCATATCGTGTTGAGAATCCGTATCAAAAAGCTTCACCATAATATTACTCAACGGCAAATCAAGATAGTGTGACACTCTTTCTGCAATTAATTCGCTTTGATTATACTTCCTTTTGATTTTTTGCGACAATGTAAATGGTACATAACATACACAATCGAAATCAATATCTTTAAAATCTGCGTTTATTGACTCTGCCATTTTCTGGGCCAGAGCATCTGCTATAAAAGTTTTACCATAGAATTTCAATCTTCGTACTGCAAGGGCAATACTATCTTCATAATAAAACGGTGATGTAATCCCATCGTATTCTGTTTTGTGCTTTTTACAATCGCATCTACTCTTTTCAACACCGCAAAACTTACATTTATCACCCTTAATTACCGGTAGATTATCTCTGCAATCGTCGCAAAAATCCTCATCCTTTTTAATAAGTGTATTACAATATTTACAACGATTTGTAAAAAACAACCACAAAATATTTTTTAATAATTTATTCATGATTTCTTATCTGTTCTTTCAGGAATAACAAAAATAAACAAAAGTGAACTGAGCAAAAGCATCATTGGATAGAAAAGATTTTTAATAACCTGAAATGCTGTCAGTTCATATCCAAGTGTACTTACAACAGACAATGCTACAAGAATCTGAGCACCATATGGCAAAAAACATTGGAAAATACACGAAAATGTGTCGAGAATTGATGCTGTTTTTCTTGGAGAAATCTCAAAATCCTTTGCCATTTCACTCGCAATAGGATTTGCCATTACAATTGCAACTGTGTTGTTAGCTGTTGCAATATCCATAAGTCCCACTAAAAGTCCGACACCTAATTGGCCACTCTTTTTACCCTTGAAAACACGACGAATACCATTAAGTAATGCATCAAATCCACCGTTATGTTTAATTAATGCACAAAGAGCAGCAACAAGAATTGCAACCATGGATGTCTCGAACATTCCTGATGCACCTGCACCCATTCCTGAAAGAAGTTCAGGGAATGTAACGGAATTTGTTACAAGCATTATTACGCTACCTGAAAGAATACCTATCATTAATGTTATGAATACATTTACACCTATAATACCACTTACAAGAACAAGAATATATGGAATAATCTGCACCATGTCATAACCCTTATTTATACCACCTGATATGTCAGAATTCAATGACAATACCAATATTAAAACGAGTGTAACAATGGCAGCAGGAACAACAATAGCAAGATTTGTGCGGAATTTATCCTTCATTTTGCATCCCTGACCGTTACATGCAGCAATTGTTGTGTCTGAAATAAATGAAAGATTGTCGCCGAACATCGCACCACCTATAACTGCACCCACACACAGAGGAAGCGAAAATCCTGAACCCTCTGCAATAGCAACAGCAATAGGTGTAATAAGCGTAATTGTACCAACAGATGTACCCATAGCAGTAGATACAAAACAGCTCACAACAAAAAGAACAACAACTGCAAATTTAGGTGGTGTTACTGACAACATAAAATATGCTACACTTTCAGCAGAGCTTCTGCCTACAACACCTACAAAAATACCTGCAAGCATAAAAATCAATAGCATAGTGATTATATTCTTATCTCCTGCACCTTGTCCCATTATCTCAAATTTTTTATCAAGCGAAATGTTCTTTGTCTGAATAACTGCCACAAACAAGGCAACAAGAAACGCCACAACAACAGGCACATTGTAAAAACCCATTGGAATTTTCATTACATATTCAAATATTATTCCAAGAGACAAATAAAAAACTATAAACACGCCGATTGGTAACAATGCAGAAACATTGGATTTTTTCATTTATATTACTCACTTTCTTTAATATCAAACGAAAGGAATTATATCATATATTCAGAAAAAGTACAACTAAAAGCAAAAGAAAACACCGATAATCAAATTACCGGTGCTTTTGTGTATAAGATTTTATTGAAATCAGTCAACTTTAACCGTCCAACCAAAAGTATCTTCAAGCTTACCATACTGGATACCTGTAAGAGTGTCATAAAGTTTCTGTGTAAGTTCACCGATTTCAAAGTTATTGATTTCTACAACATCATCCTTGTAACGAAGTGAGCCAACAGGAGAAATAACTGCTGCTGTACCTGTACCGAATACTTCTTCAAGTGTGCCATTCTTACCTGCTTCCATAACTGTATCAATAGCAAGTTTACCTTCATTTACCTTGTAGCCCCAATTTTTGAGAACCTCGATACAGCTCATTCTTGTAATACCTGGAAGAACTGTACCTGATGTTGCTGCTGTGTAGATTTCACCGTCAAGCTTGAACATAATATTCATAGCACCAACTTCTTCAACATACTTTCTTTCAACACCGTCAAGCCAAAGAACCTGTGAATAGCCGAGTTTATGTGCCTTTTCACCTGCTGCCATAGAAGCTGCATAGTTACCACCACATTTGATAGCACCTGTACCACCCGGACAAGCACGGACAAATTCTTCTTCAACATAAATCTTAACAGGATTAAGACCTTCTGCATAGTAAGCACCTGATGGTGAGCAGATAATGATGAACTGATATTTTGCTGATGCCTTAACACCGAGAACGCCTTCAGTTGCAATTGTAAATGGTCTGATATAAAGGCTTGTGTCAGGCTCTGACGGAACCCAATCCTTATCAACTGAAACGAGTGCCTTAACTGCATCAACGAAATCAGCAACAGGGATCTGTGGAATACAGAGTCTGTCGTGAGTTGACTGCATTCTTTCAGCATTTTTATCAGGACGGAAAAGCTGAACACTACCGTCTGCACAACGATATGCTTTAAGTCCTTCAAAACATTCCTGAGCATAGTGGAAAACAAGTGCTGATGGGTCAAGAACTACAGGCTGATATGATACAACTCTTGCATCGTGCCAACCCATACCCTCATCATAGTCCATAATAAACATATGGTCTGTGAAAATGTGACCAAATCCTAAATTTTTCCAATCAGGTTTTGCCTTTGGTGTTGTTGTTTTTTCAATTCTGATTTGCATTTTCGAACATCTCCAATTATGTAAAATAATATTAACTGAGTTTTATTTCGGCTTGTAATTCGGAACAAGTCGCTTAAGAAAACTACGAACCTCATCAGGTTTTAAATCTGCGATAGATTCAATATCCTTTTCAAGTTGTTCGTCATCAATGGTAAGTGGTTTTGTAACAAAAATCTTGTCATTACCTGTTTTTTGTCTTTCATCAAGTTCCTCTGCCATAGAAAGTTCTTCGTAAAGTTTTTCACCAGGACGAAGACCTGTAAACTGAATATCAATATCCTTATATGGTTCAAAACCTGAAAGCTTAATAAGATTTTCTGCCAAAGTGACAATCTTTACAGGTTCGCCCATATCAAGAACAAAGATTTCACCACCCTTTGCAAGACCACCTGCTTGTACAACAAGCTGACTTGCTTCAGGAATTGTCATAAAATATCTTGTTATATCAGGATGAGTAACTGTAAGTGGTCCACCGTTTTCAAGCTGTTCTTTAAAAATAGGAATAACGCTACCATTTGAGCCAAGCACATTACCAAAACGTACTGCTGCAAATTTTGTTCCCTTTGAAATCTTGCTGAAATGCTGAACAACAAGCTCACACACTCTTTTTGTTGCACCCATAACATTTGTAGGGTTAACAGCCTTGTCAGTTGAAAGAAGAACAAAATTCCTTACTCCATACTCATTAGCACAAAATGCAGTATTGTATGTTCCAATAATATTATTCTTAACGGCTTCATAAGGGCTGTCCTCCATAAGAGGAACATGCTTATGTGCTGCAGCATGGAAAACTGAAGAAGGATTGAATTCCTCAAAAATCTCACGAAGTCTGCGTAATTCTCTTACAGAGCCTATACGGATTTCAATCTGTGGTGCACCACAATACTGTCTGTCCAATGAATTCTTAAGAGTAAATGCATTGTTTTCATATATATCAAAAATAACAATCTTTTCCGGATTATATCTTGCTATCTGACGACAAAGCTCACTACCGATTGAACCGCCGCCACCTGTTACAAGCACAGTTTCATTTGTAACATATTTACAAACATCAGGGTCAAGTTTAACTTCCGGTCGTGAAAGAAGGTCAAGAACTGAAACCTTACGGATTCTGTCAGTAAACGACCTATTGACACCACCATATTCGTCAACATTAGGTGCTAATTTAAGGCTACAACCTGTTGACATTGCAATATCAAGAATTTCACGTTTTCTTTCAGGTGAAATTGATGAAATGCAGAAAATAATTTCGTTGATTTCATATCGAGAAACAAGATTTGGAATGTCACTTGTTTTACCAACAACAGGAACATCACGAACACGCATTTTCTGTTTAGCATGGTCATCATCAACAATACAAACAGGTGAACCAAATTTATATCCTGAAAGGCTCATTTCATAAAGAACGGCATTTCCCATATTGCCCGCGCCAATTATCATAATATTCTTATTTGCAACTCCGCTGCGTCTTTTAGCATTCGCCTTCATAGTTTTGTATGCTCGATAAAAAAGACGGACACCTGCACTAAAGGAAACAATAAAGAAAAACGAATCAACATATGCAATGAAAGGAAGACAAATGATGCCAAACATAGCACCTGACTTCATAATGCAATAGTCAACTATGAAACAGGTTGCAGTGCTCAAGCCTGCAGAAATAATTGTTTTTACCAACTCTAAAAATCCCATATATTGCCAAAGATTTTTATACAGTTTAGAGAAATAGAAGAAAAAAATATATATAATTGTTACATATGGAATTCTTGTAAACAATAATTCCGCTGCACTGCTTGGCATTTTAAAAAAGTTATGCAAGAATATCGACAAGAAATATGCACCATTCACAATAAGAATGTCAAATAGTATCAAAAAAGCTTGCTGTAGTCTTGAACGAGTAAAAAACTTTTTCAAAAAAACACCTCATATACTTACTAAAATATCAGTTTATTATTTTACTCCTATTTTTCACCATTGTCAATGGAATGTGTTTAAAAAAGGAGAATAAACAGGACTGTTTTTTTGCTTTACATTATTTGTAAATAATGATAAAATTATGTTATATGCATTAATGTTAAGGAGACCTTTGAAATGATAGGATTAGGAAAATGGACTGGTGATATTGAAACATCTGTAATAAGTGGCAGTGCAATTGTGGAAATCACTGATAATAATGGTGAATATGATTTTACCGTTACTGTCCCATCTCTCAAAAAGCTTCCCAATTTCAGAGTTTATAACATCAAAGAAGATGGCAACCGTCTGTCGGGCAAAGCCGAAATTGACCTTATGGGCAAAATGATTGTTGATGTTTCAGTTGAAATTCATAACGATACTTTCACAGGATATATCAAGGTGCCTTTCTTTGGCAAAATCGAAATAAAAAATGGTAGAAGAATAGGATAATTATGAATAAATCAAAACAAATTTGTCCACATGCAAAAAAGTGTGGTGGATGTCAGTTATTAAATCTTTCATATGAAGAACAGTTACGACATAAACAAGTTAAAGTTATCAGACTTTTAGGCAGGTTTTGTCATATTGAAGAAATTATCGGAATGGAAAAACCATATAATTACCGAAACAAAGCACAGTACGCATTTGGTCGCGGTCGTAACGGACAAACTGTCACAGGTGTTTATCAGTCATCAACTCATAAAATTGTTGATATTGAACGTTGTATGCTGACAGACACAAAAGCTGATGAAATTGCAAATACAGTAAAAAAACTGATGAAGAGCTTTAAACTGAAGCCTTATGATGAAAACACAAGACAAGGCTTTTTAAGACATGTTTTAGTTAAAACTGGCTTTAAAAGTGGTGAGGTTATGGTAGTTCTTGTGACTTCAACACCACAGTTTCCGTCAAAACGTTCTTTTGTCAATGCACTTCTTGGCAGACATCCTGAAATTACTACAATTGTGCAGAATGTAAACAATAAATTTACAAGTATGGTGCTTGGTGATAAAAGTGAAGTGCTTTATGGTGACGGAAAAATCACTGAGGAGCTTTGTGGACTTAAATTCCGTATTTCACCAAAGGCTTTTTATCAGATTAACCCTGTGCAGACAGAAATTCTTTACAACAAAGCACTTGAATATGCTGATTTTGATGGCAGTGAAAGAATTATCGATGCTTATTGTGGCACAGGTACAATCGGTCTTATTGCAAGTAAGAATGTGAAAAGTGTTCTCGGTGTTGAAATAAATAAAGATGCCGTAAAGGATGCAAAGGAAAATGCAAAACTCAACGGCATAGAAAATATTAAGTTTTTCGCAGCCGATGCAGGAAAATTTATGGTTGATTTAGCAAATAACAACGAACAGATTGATGCAGTTATTATGGACCCAGCCCGTGCCGGAAGTGACATTCCGTTTTTGTCTTCTCTTATTAAGCTCAGTCCGAAAAAGGTTGTTTATGTAAGCTGTAATCCTGAAACCCTTGCAAGAGATTTGATGTATCTTTCCAAAAACGGATATAAAGTAAAGAAAATTCAGCCTGTGGATATGTTTCCACATACGGACCATGTAGAATGTGTTGCACTTTTAGTGCAAACACATTCAGCGATATAAATCACTGTCGTGAATTGCGATATATACAGAGGTACGCGATATGTCTTGCGACACGATATGTGCCTAACGGCACGTGATTTATATCATATCGTTTTTGTGACAATAAAAATATCGCAATCGAATGAGATTATATCGCACGAGCGTAAGCGAGTATATCGTTAAAATATTTTAATTGAGGCTAATATGATAGATATTACATATGACTTTCGTAACGATTCCTTTGGAAAAGACCCGGATGCACATAGTGCTACTCTAAAGAAATATCACCGATATTTATGGAGTAAGGTATTACCAAATGGTCAAAAATTGAACTTAGATGAAGACTTGAAAAATTTTTCTGATGCTGGTTGTTTTGTTTTTTCTAGTGATTCCATTATACATACTTATTGCAAGTGGAAAAGAACGCAAGAAATAATCAAACAAATACCTGATAAGGAAATAAATGAGTTCGTCAAATTGTCATATACAATTGGTGGAATGACGATTTTTCCATGTAATAAGATAGAAGGTAAAAAGACGATAAACGGTGAACGAGGTTTAAATCACAGAATAAATGATAGAATTGATTTGACTCTTGAGTGTATCCGTCGATACTATCTAAATATAGAAAGTCCAATGACTGATTGTTTATTAGGTTATAAAGATTTTTTTGATTTGTTTTGTAATTTTAAAGGTTATGTTGACTTTTTCTTTTTTCAAGACCTCGTCACAGATGATTATACAAGTATAAAATTTTTACATCCATTTGATAATTTTGCATATAATCCATTACCTAAAACAAAAGATGAATACGAAAAATATAAGAATAATACAATAGAGTTCATAAATAAAAGAAATCATAGAATAGATGAGTGGCAAAAGTCACTAAAATTATAGCGATATAAATCACCGTCGTGATTTGCGATATGTGCCTAACGGCACGTGAATTATCAGAATAAGGAGAATGTATATGAACCTTACATCAAAAGCAAAAAATCTTTTTGTGACCAAAGGCGGTTGGTCAACTGAACCCATTGAGAGAGCAAGCTATTATTCATATTTTGCCGGTCAGAATATGATTTACACACTTTTCAATGTATGTCTTACAACCTATCTTTTGTTTTTAGGCATTAACCCTATCAAATCAGCAACAATTATACTTATTGTAAAAGTGTGGGATGCTGTAAACGATACTTTGTTTGGTGCGATATTTGATTTGATTAAGTTCAAGAGTGGAAAGAAATACCTGCCTTGGATACGCATTTCCACCATACTCATTCCTCTTGCAACAATACTGACCTTTGTTATTCCGTCCAACTCATCTGAAACAGTTAAATTGGTGTGGTTTGCCGTTGCCTACATATTATGGGATACTGCTTACACCTTATGCGATGTTCCTATTTTCGGTATTCTTACATCTATGAGTCAGAGTATTGACGAGAGAAACACTATTCAGTCATACAAAAGTATTACTACATATGCAGGGGTTGGTATTACATCTGCACTTACAACTGTTCTTATCAGCGAAGAGGTTGGCATGAATTACGGCACAATCTCAATTATCATCTGTGTAATTGCATTCGCTTTAATGACACCTGCTTCATTCAGACTTAAAGAACGCTATCACGCTGAAAGCGAAGAAACATTTACAATCAAAAGAATGTTTTCATATCTTATCAGAAACAAATATCTGCTTGTATATAATCTTGGTGTTTTCTTCTATTCTGCACTCAACATTGGTAACGCATTCACTCTTTATGTTTCATATTACCTCTTTGACAGTGCGTTATTCTCCTTGCTTGTCGGTGCAATCGGCACAATTCCACAGCTTGTCGTTTCATTACTGTTACCGAAAATTATCCGTAAATATGACAAGATGAAGGTAAATCAGATTTGCTTATTGCTCTATGTAATACTCAGCGTTATTATCTGGCTTTTGGGCTATGGTAATGCTGTTGTTTACATAATTCTCTTTACGCTCCGTTCAGTTCCTCTGGCAATTGTCAGCCTTGAAATGTGTATGTTCACACCTGACTGTGCTGAATATGGACGATTCAAAACAAATACTGAAGCAAAAGGTATCACATTTGCTGTTCAGACATTTATGGCAAAGCTTACAAGCTCAATTTCAGGTGCCTTGGGGCTTTTCATTCTCGGTCTTGATTCAGTAGGCTGGAAAGTGGTTGAGGTGGGCTCATTCCAGGAATTGGAACAGAGTGGAGTTACACAGACACCTCACGCACTTAATATACTTTGGATAATCTATACGCTTATTCCTGCAATCGGTGGTCTTTTAGCATTTATCACATGGCTTTTCTATGATTTGAAGGACAAGGATGTTCAATTAATGATTGACTGTAATACAGGCAAAATCACAAGAGAAGAAGCATTGAGCAAAATGTCAAAGAAATATGATATAGAGAAATAACTTCTCAGTCACCATACGGTGACAATTCCCCTTTCAGGTGAGCCAAATAACGAAAAGAAGGAGATTTAATTCATGGGACTTTTTGATTTATTTAAAAAGAAAGAGCCACTAACAGAAGAACAGGAAAAATTAGAATTTTTATGGGATTTGTGGAGACTTGAAAAAGTGCCTGAACCACATAACACAATTATGACATACTACAAGGAAATAAAAGATGGTGGTCACACAAGATTTTTCATCAATATTGCTTTTTGTGGCGAAGTGGAAAAGGCAGTTAAGAAAATCGGTGGATTGCTTCCTGAAATTCTTTGTGAAAACTTAAAGACAGCGTATTCTTATTATGTTGTTCTCGTTAATGAAGAAAACCTTGAAACTGAAGAAAAAATCCGTGAATGTGATAAGATTTTCAATGAAAACGAACAGTTGATTCTTGATATGATTCAGAAATATGCAAATACATTGGAGGAATAACCTGGTGTTTGAGATTAAAAACAAGGAATTTTATATGGATGGTAAGCCTTTCAAAATTTATTCAGGTGCTATGCACTATTTTCGTACTGTGCCTGATTATTGGGAGGACAGACTTACAAAACTAAAGTTGGCAGGATTCAATACAGTTGAAACATATACTTGTTGGAATCTTCACGAACCAAAGCCCGGTGAATTCCATTTTGACGGAATTTTAGACATTGAAAGATTCGTAAAAACTGCTCAGAAGGTCGGTCTTTACTGCATTGTAAGACCCGGTCCATATATATGTGCTGAATGGGATTTCGGCGGACTTCCTGCGTGGCTTTTAAAAGATAAAAACATGCAGATTCGCTGTATGTATCCTGATTTCCTTACCTGTATTGAACGTTACTACAAGGAACTTTTAGGAAGACTTTGTCCACTTTTACAGTCAAATGGTGGAAATATTATTATGATGCAGGTGGAAAATGAATACGGATCTTATGGTAACGACAAAGATTACCTTAAATATGTTGAGGATTTAACAAGAGAATGTGGCATTGATGTTCCCCTTTTCACATCTGACGGAAACTGGAAAAATATGCTTTCAGGTGGTTCATTACCACACATTTACAAGGTTCTTAACTTTGGTTCAAGGGCAAAAACTGCTTTTAACTGTCTTAAGAATTTCGAGAATGACGGACCTAATATGTGTGGTGAATTCTGGTGTGGTTGGTTTGACCATTGGAGAGATAAGCATCACACAAGAAAACCACAGTCTGTTGTTAAGGAAGTTAAGGAATTCCTCGACTGTGGTGCAAGTTTTAATTTCTATATGTTCCACGGTGGCACGAACTTCGGTTTCAACGCAGGCGCAAATCACAATCCTGCCTGTGCTTACGAACCAACAATAACCAGTTATGATTATTGTGCCTTACTTAACGAATATGGTGATTACACTCCTGCTTATCACGCAGTCAGAGCGCTTTTACATAAGCATCAGGGACTGGAGATGCAAGAGTTACCACCATCACCAAAGTTACAGAAAATTGGTACAGTTAAGCTTACAGAGTCAGCTTCTCTTTTTGAAAATCTTAATGTAATCGGTGAAAAGCATCGCATTCCTGTGCCTGAAAGTATGGAATACTTCGGTCAGAATTTTGGTATGATTTACTATGAAACTATAATTCGTGGCCATTATGACCCTATTCCATTAATGATTAGAGATATTCACGATTTCGGTTTCGTTTATGTTGATGATAAATACAAAAAATTTATTGACCGTACTACATATACAAAGCGTGGCAAACCTTCATTAGGCTCGCTCTTTAAGAGTGTTACAAAAGACAGTAGTGACACATCAACAGTGTTTATCGGCGCAGTTGACGGCGAAAAGAAAATCGGTCTTCTTGTTGACACTATGGGACGAGTAAATTATGGCGAAAAAATGATGGACAGAAAAGGCTTTTCTGACATCTATATCGCAAATCAGCGTCAGATGGGTTACGATGTATGGACGCTCCCTCTTGATAACCTTGATAAGCTCACATATAAACCTGCTGAAAGCTTTAATAAAGATAATGGTGCAATGTTCTACAAAGGCACATTCAAAGCAAGTTCACAAGCTGATTGCTTCGTGCATCTTGATGGCTTCGACAAGGGTTATGTATGGGTTAACGGCTTTAACCTTGGAAGATATTGGAAAGTTGGTCCACAAAAATCCCTTTATCTGCCGGGTTGCCTTTTAAAAGAAGAAAACGAAATTATTGTACTTGAAACACTTGGAATGAAAAATCCTGAAGTTAGAATTCTTGATACACATAATTTAGGTTAAGGAGAATTTATTATGTCTGAAAAATGGGTACAAGTATGGGGTCAAGCCCACTCTGCACTTTCACATTTTTATTATCCATCGTGCAAAAGGACTTACAGGACCATTATCCATTCTGCCATAAGCGGTAGTAAACTTCGAATTGAAATTTGCAATAGGCCCGGTAAAAACGATGTTGAAATCGGTGGTATTACAGTTGCTAAATGTGACAAAAACGGTACTTTTACCGATGGTTTGTATAAAACTGTCACCGTCAATTCAAAGGAGTCCTTCACACTTGCCAAAAACAAAATGGTGATAACTGACCCTATTGATTTAGACATCTCCGTTGATGAATATTTTTGTATCAGCATTTATGTAATAAGTGGCGACCTTTGTAGTGGTAATCTTCTTGACAATGTAAATCTGATTACAGTTAAAGGTGATTATACAAAAATTCCTTACACAGAAAATCAGCCAAGACCAAGAGATACTGTAAGAAAAATTGCAACAGTAGTCCTTGGAATGGGTTTTCACAAACCGATTCCACTTATCAATACGGTTGAGTTGCTTAACAATGACAATGCAACATCAATTGTTATGTTTGGAGATTCAATAACTCAGCAAGGATTCTGGACAAATGCCTTTGAAAAACGAATCCGTGAAGAATATAAGGGCAGATATGCAGTTATCAATCGTTCAATTATGGGAAACAGAATACTTAGGGATTTCAGTAAACGATTCCCCTGCCCCGGGCTTTTCGGTATAAGTGGAATAAAAAGATATGAAAATGATGCTTTGCGATTTTCCGATGCTGAATACATAATTTTTGCACTTGGTACAAATGACTTTCTTCAATACGGCACGATTTCTGCACCAAAAAATGAAAAGCCAACTCCTGAAAACGCTTTTAACGCTGTTAAGGAATTGGCAGATAAGGCACATAAGCACGGTAAGAAATTTATTGCAATGAATGTACTTCACTTTGGTCTTGACATCGACTCAAACCCTGAAAAAGAAGCTATGGTACTTGAATATAACCGTCTGCTTATGGAAAATAAAGATTGCTTTGACATGGTATATGACCAGGCAAGTTATTGTATTGACGAAAACAAACCAAATTGTTCAAGGAAAGATCTTTTAGGCAGAGATAAGCTTCACCCGAACTTTGAAGGCGGTCAGATTGTTGCTAATAATTTTGATTTGAGTATATTCGGATAAGATTATTCATTATACTGGGACGATGCCTGTGTCGTCCCTTTACTATTTTTTAATAAGATATTATATTTAGAAGACTTAAAATAAGAAATTGATTATTTCTGTGCTTGATAAACAAAAATTTTCTTAAAATTAAAAATATTACTTGACTGTAAAGTTGGTTTATACCTTATAATCTTTAAAAAGGAGGTATACAATGAAAATTCAAGAAGTTGAAAAAGAATTAAAAGTTTCACGTGCAAATATTCGATTTTATGAGCATGAGGGTTTAGTCTCTCCCGTAAGAAAAGAAAATGGATATCGGGAATACAGTAATGAAGATATTACGCAACTTAAAAAAATCATTATTTTTCGAAAGCTGGGACTTTCCATTGCTGATATACACAATATTTTCAATGGCTCATTGCCTTTACAAACTGCGATTACAAACAATCTTAATCGTCTTCATGAGAAAATCGACGAATTGAATGGTGCAATCAAGGTATGTGAATTAATTAAAGAAACTAATTCAAATGAAAAAGAGTTTCCCCAAGATTATTTTTGGCATATTATCAATACCAGAGAAAGCAGAGGTGAAGGTTTTAATGAAATAATGAAAGATTTTATCAAAAACGAAATAGACCACTATACCAATATTATAGAAATGTTTTATTTTATAAATCTAAAAAAAATTAAAGAAAAATTTGGTATAATCGGTGTTATCCTTTCTCTGTTTCTTCTCCTTTCGGCACTTTCATTTTTAAGATGTTTACGAACTAACGAAATTACACTTTCAGCCTTTCTTGAACATTTTGGCGCTTGTGTATTTTTTGCTTTTATCTCGTCAGTCATCGCT
Organism: Candidatus Fimenecus sp.; assembly: GCA_045531435.1. Lineage (GTDB taxonomy): Bacteria > Bacillota > Clostridia > Oscillospirales > Acutalibacteraceae > Fimenecus. Next base: position 26,462 of record JAZSDZ010000080.1, on the reverse strand, counting down.
TTTCCTTTTTTCTTATTCATGAGGTTTTTAAGAAAAAAATATCCAAAACTCTCAAAGGTAATTGACATACTGCTAACAATACTATCTGTTATATGCTGGTTGGCACTTCTTTTCTGCATGGTATATCCATTATTTATTATATTTAAGTTTTTATTTGAATTTTCTCTTGGTTGAGAAACATGTAAAAATTACATGCAAACATAGTCACTTACAGAAATTTTTATGTAAAAAAATCGCCAAGGCGTTAACCTCGGCGATTTCTTTTTTTATTATAATTATTCAGCTACAGGTGCTGAAACAGGGCAACTATCTGCACAAGCACCACAATCGATGCATGTATCAGCGTCGATTACATAGATGCCGTCGCCTTCAGAAATAGCTTCTACAGGACAATCTGCTGCGCAAGCGCCACATGAAATGCAGTCTTCAGTAATTTTATATGCCATGTTATATACCCTCCCTTTCTTGGTATAGTATCATTGTAGCACATTAATAAGAAAAATCAAGTGTTTTTTACTCAATTCCTTTTAATGCCTCTAATTCCTCTTTTTCTACTCTGATGTGAGCATCTTTGATAAGTTTCACACTATGACGATGAATAACGAGTGGAGCAGCATCAGGGCGACGGTCAAGACAAACCTTTAACATACCGGTAATAAGGTTATTTTCAATTACCTTGCCTTTTCCGTCAAATGTGTCAACGATTGCACCAACTTTTGGTGTAACACGAAGAAGATGCTCATAAGTTTCTTGTTCATATTTAAGACAACACATAAGGCGTCCGCAAGTACCGCTGATTTTTGTAGGATTAAGTGAAAGTCCTTGCTCCTTTGCCATTTTAATTGAAACAGGCTGAAAATCAGTTAAGAATGTATTACAACAGAAAGGTCTGCCACAAATGCCAAAACCGCCAACCATTCTTGACTCATCACGAGCACCAATCTGACGAAGTTCAATTCGTGTTTTGAATGTAGATGCCAAATCCTTTACAAGTTCACGGAAGTCAACTCTGCCATCAGCAGTAAAATAGAAAAGAAGCTTGCTTCTGTCAAATGTATATTCAGCATCAACAAGGCTCATTTGAAGTCCATGTGCCTCTACCTTCTGTTCGCAGATTTTAAATGCTTCCTTTTCTTTTTCTTTGTTTTCTTCAAGAGTTTTAATATCATCCTCAGTAGCAACTCTGATAACTTTCTTTAAAGGCTTTGTAATATTATCCTCATTCACACCATGGTTTGCCTTTGCTACCTCACCACATTCGATGCCACGTACAGTTTCAACCATAGCAAAATCGCCCTTGTTAAAGTTTTTACCATCTGCATCAAAATCGTAGATTTTTCCGCCTTCTTTAAATCTTATTCCAACTGTCTCTATCATTTATAATGTCTCCTACTTACCTACCTATTGCTTGCTTGAATTCATAACACATACGAACAAGAAGCAAGTTATTGTTACAATTTCTGTCAATGGATTCTATCAGTTCATCACAGGCCGAAATCAACTGCAAAATTGCTTTTGCTGTCAATGAATTGCAGATTGAATCAGTTTCATTCTTAAAACGAAACTCTCTTGTAAAACCATTCTTTTTAACAAGTGCATCACGAAAAACCTCTGTCATTAATACAAGGACTGATTTTGCAAACTGATTGTTTTTCTGGAAAACCGCAGTCTGTTCCATCAATGCCAACTCATTGACACTTAACAATGCTTTTACCATACCACTTACAGCCTGTGCCTCTTTTTCTGTATAGCTTTCCTCATCAGTTAAAATAGAAAAAATCTGTACACGGGAAAGAACAGTTTCAAGCATTGTACTTTTTGATTCTGTCACTATTATGAAATATACATATGATGGTGGTTCTTCCAATATTTTAAGAATAGCATTCTGTGCTTGTTCATTCATATTGTGACCATTTTTCAGTATGTATATTTTTTTGTCACTTTCATTTGGAATAACGAATGCATCATCGCGTATTTCACGGACTGCATCCACAGTAAAATTCTTACTTTTACCTTTTATTCCATCTGTAATGAAAATATCAGGATGCCCTTTACCCTGTGCTTTTATACAGTCAGGACAGACCGAACAAGGCTTATTATCCCCCCTGCAAACAAGTGCATTTGCGATAAAGTGTGCGAAGCTCTCCCCCTCTGCAGAATTCTGACACTCCACCAGAACTCCGTGTGGGAAATTGCCCTGCTCAACCAAAGACACAACCTGATTATATATCATTTCTGTTTTTGTCTGTATTTCATTAGTCATATCTTATAAAACTGCTCAACATCAAGAACAAAAATTGTTGCTCCGCCCACTGTCACCTCAATGGGCATTGATGAAAGCATTGACTCCCCGATATATGTAGTGTTTACAGGTGTGATTTTCTTGCGTTGACTACTGTGTTTACCGATAATGTTTATCACATCATCAACCTTACTTGTTTCAACACCGATTAAAAGCGTTATATTGCCTGCGCGTAAAAATCCGCCTGAAGTATTGAGCTTTGTTGCTGAATACCCTTCTTTTGTAAGATTTGACATTACCGCATTTACATCATCGTTATTTATAATTGCAACGATAAGCTTCACGAAAATCACTCCTTAATCATATTATTTTTACTGTAACGCCTGTGCAAGAGCTATCATTACAGGCATTGTCAGTATTGACAACACACTGATAAAAGCCGTTACCTTTGACGCCAATGCTGTATCACGATTATATTTCGCAGCAAACATAACTGTATTACTTGCTGTTGGTGCAGATGCACTCAATGCACACGCAGTTAATAAAGTGCCACCATAACCGAAAAGCTTTAATGTAAAAATTGTAACAAGAGGTACAACAATCACTTTAACAAGTGCTGAACCGAAAATTCTCTTATCTGAAAACAAAGTTTTCCAATCGGCTGATGCTAAATATGTGCCGAACATTACCATCGCAAGTGGAGTATTGAGGTCGGCAATATATGAAACAGGTGAATAAATAACATCAGGTATCTTAATTTGTAAAAGAAATAATGGTAATCCTATCGCAACGCCTATTATACCCGGATTTATAAGAAGTTTTTTGAAATTAAACTTCTCTGCATTATCACCTTTTTGCATTATATTTACACCGTGAGTAAACGAAAGAATATTGAATGGCACCAAAATAACTGAACAGTAGAATATACCTTCATCACCTAAAACAGCTTGTGCCAACGGAAGAGCCATATAACCTACATTACCATAAATACAAGCATATTTAAAAATACAAGCAGTTGACTTATCACCTTTATTAAAAAGGAAGGGCACAATGACAATACCTACAAGGTGCAAAAAGATACCACCAACAAGTGCCAGCAACAGGCTTTTAAGTGCACTCGGATTATATTCCATTCCGTAAAATGAACGGATAATAATCGCAGGTGAAACAATATAAAAAAGTAAGTCTGTTGTAAGTCTTGATGCCTTTTCAGTATAAATGCCTGCCTTATGACAGATAAAACCAACCATAGCAACAAGGAAAAGTATTACAACCTGAGTAAAAGCTGTTAAAACATTGTCAAAAAAGTATGCCATAATTATATATTAATTTTCGTCCTCATCCGTATAAATTTCGTCATGGTCATTTACTGTTGCTTTATTCATAGCATTTACAATATAAGTAGCAACAAAAAGAGCAAATGTAAGGTCACATATTGAGAGTGGATAATCAAAAGGAATATAATCGCTGTTTCCTGTGAAAATCAAGACAACTCTTGGAATATTTGCCAATGCACAAAAGAAAATACACACATATCCTGATGCAAAAAGTGAACGCATTGACTTTTCGTTTGAAAGACCTGATGAAATTCTCGCAAATGCCAGGAAGAAAATCATCATTCCTGCAAGTATAAATATTTCAAGCATCAAATCAGCAATATTTACATAAGCTATTTTTTTCATAAATCTTATGATTATTCTACCTGTTGTCCATGCAAGTGGTGCAAGTGCTAAAAATCTGTATTGGAAATAAGTTGTTTTGCCATCGAAATGCGATATACCGAACAACATAAAGTAAATTGCTGCAAAAATACCAAAAACTGCTTCAATCATCACTGATGTAAGATTATCCGCACTTGCTGTACCTGCAAGAATTGATGTAAGTGAAAAAACGGAATCGATAACTATACCAAATGAAAAAAGAATAGATGCGACTGCCAAAAATACATTCTTTTTCTTGATTTCATCTCTTGATGAAGGAACATTCTTTGCAAGGTTTACTACGACAAATGACACAAGTATTGCCAATGCTGATAAGCCGTAGATTGCATATACAGACCAGTCAATAGTTTTATAAAATCCCGTTACATTTTCAGTAATAAAAAGCAACTGATATGTTCTGAATGGGATTGCAAGACACAAAAGTCCCACAATAATATATAAAGGAAGTAATGGATTAATTTTTTTAAATCTACCGATAATTTTCATAACACAACTACCTTTCTGCAATAGGAATATATTCAGCCTGAACTCCATTTGTACGAATAATACGATCAGACATAGGAACATAATTACGAGGAATTGTAACATTCTTGTATGCTGGACGAATAATCCTTCCGCCTGTTGTCAGTTCCTCAATTCTATGAGCAGACCAACCTGCCATACGAGCAGCCATAAATATAGGTGTAAACAAATCCTGTGGAATTCCAAGCATATCGTAAACAAGACCTGAATACAAGTCCACATTTGCACACATCTTTTTGTTTATACCGCGATGCTTTGCAAAAAGTTCCGGAGTTAATGTTTCAATAAGATTGAGCATTTTAAATTCATCTTCCCTGCCCTGCATTTTAGAGAATTTATCAGCATATCTGCGAAGAATAACTGCTCTTGGGTCAGAAAGAGTATAAACTGCGTGTCCCATACCATAAACTAGACCTGAATGGTCGTTTGCCTCTTTATTCATAATCTTTGTAATATAATCGGCAACCTGACCTTCATTTGTAATATCGCTTATATTTGCTTTCATATCTTCAAGCATTTTAAAAACTTTGATATTTGCACCACCATGACGAGGACCTTTAAGAGAACCGATAGCAGCAGCAATTGCTGCATATGTGTCAGTACCACTTGAAGAAACGCATCGTGTTGCAAATGTGGAGTTATTACCACCGCCGTGTTCAGCGTGGATAATCATACAAATATCAAGTAACTTTGCTTCTTCGTCAGTAAATTTTTTATCAGGACGGATTGAACGCAAAATACTTTCTGCTATTCCTAATTCCTTTTTATTCTGATGGAAGAACATACTCTTTTTATCATAAACTCTACGCTTAACCTGATATGCACTTGTGAGAATTACAGGCATCTGTGCTATAAGCTGAATGCACTGACGAAGCACATTTTCAGGTGATGTATCATCAGGATTAGGGTCGTAAGAATAAAGTGCCAGAACACTACGGGCAGCCTTATTCATAACATCAGGCGATGGTGCTTTCATAATCATATCTTCGATGAAATCCTCAGGAAGATTACGACTTTCAGCAAGTAATTCTGTAAACCACTTAAGCTGTTCCTTTGTTGGAAGAGCACCAAACAAAAGAAGCCATACAACCTCTTCATAACCAAAACGATTTTCCTGTTCACAATGATCAACAATATCTGTCATATTGATTCCACGGTAAACAAGACGACCATTTTTAGGCACCTTTTCACCGTCATCCATATAGTAACCTTCAACGGAACAAACACGTGTAAGACCGGCAAGAACACCTGTTCCGTCGTAGTTACGAAGTCCTCTTTTTACTTCAAATCTATTGTAGTAATCAGGATTAATGTGGTTATTTTTACGAAGTTCTTCGCATAAAGTTGAAAGAGCCTCGTTGGAGATACTTGAAATATATTCTGTCATTGTTTTACCTCCTATTAGAAAATTTCGACATGTATCCAAGATAATAATTATACATTGTATATTTTAATATAAATGAAAAACAAAGTCAACAAAAGGGAGTCACAAAAAATGAAAAACTTTACTCTTATATGCTTTTTTCTCGCACTCAGTATGATTCTTTTTCCGCTTATTGCCATAGACAAGTCTGACAACCTTATTTCACAGGAATTTTCGGACGAAACTGAAATATCTACGACAGCCAACATCATTGAAGAAACAATTCCTACCGTAAAAGTTATGTCTGCCAGCAGTAAGGATATTACTGAAATCTCATTAAGAGAATATCTTATAGGTGTTGTGGCAGAAGAAATGAACGCATCTTATCACGAAGAAGCATTAAAAGCACAGATTGTGGCATCTCACACTCTGCTTTTATATCTAAAGGATAAAGATATAAAAGACCTTGATGGTGCTGATATTTCTGGAGACAGCAAAATCCATCAAGGATATCTCACAAAAGAAAAACAAAAGGAAAAATGGAAGGACAACTATGACACATATCGCAAAAAAATCGAAAAATGTGTTGATGAGGTTATAAATTGTACATTGCAATATAAAGGTGAATACATAAACGCTATCTTCCACTCAATTTCAAATGGCAAAACAGAAAATGCCTCAGATGTCTGGGGCGGGAATTACCCTTATCTTGTATCTGTTGCAAGTACAGGTGACAAGCTATCCCCTGCCTACCAATCCGAAGTCAGGATTTCAAAAAGTGATTTTACCAAAGTCTTTAAAAAAGAAGAAATTTCATTTGAAGAAGAGCCTGAAAAATGGGTTGGAAAAATTAACAACACCAAAACAGGAATGGTAAAAACAATTACCATTTGCAAAAAAGAATTTAAAGGTACAGATATACGAAAGCTTTTTGATTTGAGAAGCAGTACATTCACCTGTGAATATAAGGATGATGAATTTATTTTTACTGTAAATGGCTACGGGCATGGTGTAGGAATGAGCCAATATGGTGCTAATTATATGGCACAACAAGGCTTCAGCTACAAAGAAATACTGCAACATTATTATCAAGGAGCAGAAATCATAATGTGACAATGTTTTCAATTTCATAATAGTAAAATAAGTGAAAAAGGAGGTTGAAATGATGAGTGTAACAACAGATTTTAAAGATGAAACACTTTATTGCCGATTAAATGGAGAAATCGACCATCATACTGCACTTTCAATCCGTCTGCATACAGATGAAAAAATTGAAATCTGCAGACCTAAAACCCTTGTGCTTGATTTTTCCGATGTGACATTTATGGACAGTTCAGGTATAGGGCTTGTTATGGGACGATACAAACTATTGAACGAGTTTGGTGGTCAACTTGAAGTAACGGGACTTTCAAGCAATTCATACAAGGTCATGCGACTTGCAGGGCTTGACAGAATTGCAACCATAAAACGAGGAGGAAACAAAAATGGTAATAAATGAATTGAAAATGACTGTTGACAGTCGTTCTGTCAACGAAAGTTTTTCGCGAACAGTTGTTGCTGTATTTACCGCACAATTAGACCCTACTGTTGAAGAAATCAACGACATAAAAACTGCAGTCAGTGAGGCTGTCACAAACTGTATTGTTCACGGATATAAAAATACTCTTGGTAAAATATACATAACAGTAAAAATTCACGATAACGGCAAGGTTATTATTTCAATCCGTGACAAGGGTTGTGGAATTCCTGACATCAACAAAGCCCGTGAACCACTTTTCACCACTCTCGGTGGTGACCGTGCCGGACTTGGTTTTTCTGTTATGGAAAGCTTTATGGACAAGCTGACTATTCGTTCAAAGGTCAATTCAGGTACAACTGTAACTCTTTACAAAACAATACAAGGACGCAGAAAATGACACGAGACCAATTAATACTTCAGAATCTTGGACTTGTGGGAAGCTGTGCTTCCCGATTTATTGGCAAAGGTGTTGATTATGAAGATTTATACTCAGCAGGTTGTGTTGGACTTATTAAAGCCGCTGACGGATTTCGTGAAGAATTAGGTTTTGCTTTTTCAACTTATGCTGTACCATCAATTTTAGGCGAAATAAAAAGAATTTTCCGTGATGATGGTGCTATAAAAATAAGCAGAAGCCTTAAAGAAAAGGCTCGTACATTGGCAATTATAAAAGAACAGTACGAAAAAGAAAACGGTGTCGAACCTACAGTTTCCGAACTTTCCGAAATGATGAATATCTCTATTTCAGAAACTGCACAACTAATATGTGTTTTACAGCCTGTAAAATCTCTTACAGCAGAAGACGATGATAATAAACAGATTGATATACCAACAGAAGATGAATACACACCAATTGATAACAAAATATCTATTCATCAAGTGCTTGATACTTTACCACCAAAGGACAGACAATTAATTGAGCTACGATTTTTTCGAGGCTATACACAAAGCAGAACTGCAGATATACTTGGCATTTCACAAGTTCAGGTTTCAAGAAAGGAAAAAACCATTCTCCAGAATATGCGAAAGAAACTTACAGGATGAAAAATTTGATATTTTTATAAATGTATGGTAGAATACAAAGAAAGTATTCCACCATATTTTTATTTTTGGAGAGAAAATATGAAAAAAACATTTTATATAAAAATAGTATCAATCATCTGTCTGATTTCCATATTGCTTACTTCTTGTGTCACAGATATCAACAGATTTGAAAATTTGGAGTATGTAGATACTGTATATTCAGGTAAGGCACTCCACACTGCAGATATATCTGACTTTCAGGTTGTTTCAAAATCCGGACTTATCGAAATGCTTTTTGATAAAAACACTGCAACCGTTGCTATCCACGACACTAATTCCGGTACTGTATGGACAACTCTTCCTGAAAAAGTGGTTACTAAAAAGCTTTTAAGTTCTGCTATTGAAATAAAGCTTTCAGATGGTGGAAATAAAATTTATACACTTAACTCACAGGATAACGCTGTTGCTTTCAGAAATTTTGAATACACATCATCTGTTGATGGTGTCTCTGTAACCTACTCTATGGCACTTGATAAAGAAACAGGTGCAAAAAAGAGGAACAACTTAAATAGTGATGATATCCGCGCAGATTTAACAGTTCTTTACACGTTGCAGGACGGTTCATTCTATGTATATATGAGTATGAATCAGATTTGGCTTCCCGAAGGCATTTACCTTGAGGATATTACATTTCTCAACGATTTTGGTGCATATGAAAACAGTGACGTAGATGACTATATTTTTGTCCCCGACGGATGCGGTGCAATCATTAAAACAGGTGTTGATGATGCCGATTTTTCACCAATTTCACTTACCGTTTATGGAGAAGATGTTGCAACAACAGATAACAGAAATGGTACACGATGCTTGATTGGTGCATTCGGTATAAAGCATAATGATAGTGCATTTCTTTGCATTATTGAGGAAGGTGAAGAAATTGCGAAAATCAATGCAAATCGTAACAATGACGCTTCACTCAACAGTGTTAATGCAAGTTTTAAAATAACTGATGTGTATTCTGAAAAAGTACAAAGCACACCATATGCAAGCGCAATTAAACTATGCTATCGATTCCTTTCAGGGAAATCGGCAACATATTCAGGTATGGCTACTGCTTGTCGTGAAAACCTTATTAGAAATTCTGTTTTGTCAACAAAATCTGTGAATGTGGATTCTGAATATCTTCCTATGGTTGTATCTCTTCAAGGCGGATATGTTGATGCTAAAGGAAAATACCACAAACTTTCAAATTATAAGCAGACACTTTCACTTATGACACTTTTAAAAGCTAAAGGTGTCAACAATGTTTATCTTCGTTACAACGGACTTTATGATAATGCTAACAATGGTAACAAGTCCGATTTTGACTCTCTTAATGGTACTCTCGGCAACAAGTCAGACTATAATGAGTTATACACATATTTGAGTAGCCAGAAATTCTCGTTGTTTATTGATACAGATATTCTAACCTATGACAATAGTTTGTCCGGTGCTTTATCAATAAATAAAAAGTGGATTGTGGATAAAAACACCTACTCATTCCCCTGTAGCACTGCATCACAGGAATTCCTAAAAATAGGAAAACTTGAAAATGCAGTCGAAAACATTCTGGCTGATTCAGAAAAAATATCTTTTGACGGTTATTGTCTTAATGATGCGGGAAGATATCTCTACTCTGACTATTCCCACGACTCATATTCAAGGTCACTCGCAGAATCCGAGCTATTTTCACAGATTTCTGTTTTATCTACATCAAAATTACTTATGGTTGATACAGGAAATTTCTACTCATTAAAAAACGCTGACATTGTATCAAATATCCCCGTTTCAACTTTTGCACGTGTAGAAAATTCTGCTTATGAAAGCATTCCTTTTGTACAGATGTTGCTTCATGGAATCGTCGAATATAGTGCAATCGGTGCAAACACCGTTCAAGACCTTAATTCTGCATTTTTAAAATCAGTTGAATATGGTTGTCTGCCAAGTGCAGATTGGTACTGCTCCACATTTGATAAAGCAATTGACGAAAAGTATTACTATGACAACAATATAAATGATATTGTTCTCCATTATATTAAAGCAAATGCATCGTTCGCAGAATTAAGAGATGCCAGAATGACATCTCACTATAAAATTCAAGATGGTGTTTTCTGCACGGAATATGATAACAGTATCAAAACCTATGTAAATTACACAAACGAAAGTGTAACAGTAAACGGTATTATAATAAACCCTATGGATTACATCACAATTTCATAAAGCACATAAAAAATATGAGGTATCGATTGATACCTCATATTTTTTATCTGAATAAATCAAAAATTCCATCAAAATCAATGCCTGGTGTTGCACTGTTATCATCACCAAAAATCCAATCAAAGTCATTTTCCGGTTCTTCACCCCAGACATACATCTGAATTTCACTACCCTTTATCAGACCCACGCCAACTTCAGCTGAAATCTCAGCTACTGTGTTTGCTGTATGACTTCCATCGTTTGTTTTTTCAATAATCTTTACAACAAATCCCAATTCTTCAAGTTGTATCTTCGCTGTATCTGCGTCCATATCTACAACTTGCGGAACAACAACATATTCAGGACCTTTACTGATTACAAAAACAATTTCACTGCCCTTTTCAATCATTGTTCCCGGTTCAATACTTTGTGAAACTATATAACCTTTTTCAATTTCTGTACTATACTCCGATACAGACTTGATTGTAAATCTGTCATTCTGAACAGGATTCTGTGCAATAAGGTCGTAGGATGTATTGACAAAATTAGGAACTTCAATCATTTCTGCTTCTTCGGTTACATCCTCAACAGAATTTTCTTCGGGAGCATTTATAACCTTGTCATAAACCATCCAACCGGCAAATCCAATCAAGCCTACGCCAAGAATAATAAGGAAAGTTTTAAGTATAATCTGCCACGGTGACTCATCATCGTATGTAACCACAACCGGAGCATCTTTTTTATCGTCACGATTGACATTCATTCCCGAATAAGAAGAAACCACATTGGATGGTGTAGCGGAAAGTTCCTCGCGAAGTGCTTCAATATCCTTTGTTCTTTCCTGTGGGTCAACCTGTAACCCATTCATCAACGCGTTTATTACATAGACAGGAATAATTTCAGCATATCTCGCAGGAATTATAAGTTTATCATTTGTTGAACGGGAAACTGCGTCCTGTGGCACACTTCCGACCAACGCTCTGTATATAACAGAACAAAACGCATACACATCAGACCATTCACCACTACCTAATGAATATCCGTATTGCTCAAGCGGTGCGTATCCGTCAAATATTTCAGGTGCAAGTCTGTTTTTCTCAAATCTAACCTGTGGAATACAAAAGCCTGACAGACGGAGTTTTCCGTCACGACCAATAAGTAATGTATCAGGACTTATACCATAATGAATGATGCCCACATTATGAAGATTTGATAGTAATGAAAGCACCGGCATAAATAATGAGCTGGCCTTTTCCCAGTTAAGATATCCCGTCTTGCTTCGCAAAAGAAATTCTCTTAATGTGATGCTTTCAATATATTCCGTAACAGCATACGCTGTGTTGTTTTCCTCAACAATATCAATAACAGGAATAAGTGCTGAAAATCCTCTGATTCTTGCAATATTACGCCACATATCAAGAAAATCATTCAATAGAGAATAATACAAATCTTCATAACCTTCAATTGTTTTTATTGACTTTTTATCATTTTGTCTTTCAACAAATTTTTCAGGGAAAAATTCTCTTATAACTACTGCTGACCTTTTGTCAACATCATAAGCAATATATGAGATGCCTTCGCTGTTTGAAGAAATAACTTTCCCCACAACATATTTACCACCAATTGGTGTTCGGAATGGTAAATAGGGTGATATCTGTGGAGAATCAACATAATGTCCACAATTCGGACATTGTTTATGACCATCTAATTCGCTCATACAACCCATACAAAGATTATCATAGTTCATAATATATCCCCTTTCTTAAAAATCTATTCTAACATTATACTATATCACACTGTATTTTATTGTCAAATTACATCTTTATTACATAACATCAGAAAGTACAGCCTCAGCACATTTTACACCGTCAACACCTGCAGAAACAATTCCTCCTGCATATCCCGCACCTTCACCACAAGGATAAAGTCCTCTTATATTAGTCTGATAGAATTCATCACGAATAATTCGCACAGGAGATGAGCTTCTGGTTTCAGGTGCAGTAAGCACTGCATCATTCATAGCGAATCCCTTAAGCTTTTTATCCATCTGCACCAATGCATCGCGCATAGTATTAACAACCTTTTGTGGCAATACCTCACTTATGTCACCCAGTGTAACACCCGTTGTAAACGATGGCTTTACTGAACCGAGTTTAGTAGATTTTTCACATTTAAGAAAATCTCCTACAAGTGTTGTGGGAGCAGAATAGTCACTGCCACCCATTTTAAATGCTTTTTCTTCGATTTCCTGTTGCAAAGCAAATCCTGAAAGTGGATGTTCTGTAGGGAAATCAATCGGTTCAACGCCCACCAATATAGCAGAATTTGCATTTTCCTTATCTCGTGCAAATTCGCTCATACCATTTGTAACAACTCCACCTTTATGTGACGATGCACACACAACCGTACCGCCAGGACACATACAGAATGTATATGCGCCTCTGCCGTGTGGTGGATGACACGCAAGTTTATAATCTGCCGCTTTAAGTTTAGGATGATTTTTAAATTCACCATACTGAACTGTATTAATGTATTCTTGCGGATGCTCAATTCTTGCACCTACCGAAAACGGCTTTTGCATCATATTAATACCTTTGCCGTAGAGCATTTCAATAGTATCTCTTGCCGAATGACCGATTGACAAAATTAATGCATCCGTTTCAATATCTCTTTCCTTGCCATATTTATCCCTTACAGTTACACCGTGAATAACTTTATTCGCAACAATAATATTTGTAAGTTGCGTTTCAAAAAGGATTGTACCACCAAGAGATATAATATCCTCACGGATATTTTTAACTGTTTTCTTGAGTTTGTCAGTACCAATGTGGGGCTTCGCATTTGTCAATATATCCTCTGGTGCACCGTGACGGACAAATTCCTCAAAAACAAAACGGCAACGACTGTCCTTTATTCCTGTTGTCAGTTTTCCGTCAGAAAAAGTTCCTGCACCACCTTCACCATACTGGATGTTTGATGTTTCGTCAAGAATTTTGTTTGTCCAGAATTTATTGACATCTTCTGTACGAGAATCAATATCTCTGCCTCGTTCAACCACAATAGGACAATGACCACTACGGGCAAGAATCAACGCTGCAAACATACCTGCAGGTCCGAATCCCGCAACAACAGGTGGCAAAGTGCTTTTTCTGTTGGATTGTGGCATATGATACTCATATTTCTGAATCTTGATAACACGATTGTTATTAAGACTCTCTAAAACCTTATCCTCATCACCATCAATGGTAACATCCACAGTATAAACAAAATTAACCTCACCTTTTCGACAATCAACACTCTGTTTGAATATCTCTGTTTTCAGAATTCTTTTTTTATTGAGTTTTAATGTTTTTGATGCAGCTTCCTCAATATCCTGAAAATTTGCATCAAGAGAAAGTTTAATTTCACTGATTCTGAGCATTGTTAATCCTTTCAGCAATGGTATTCCCTGCTAAACGGCCTGAACTCCATGCCCATTGCAGATTATATCCACCACAATCACCGTCAATATCATAAGCCTCACCACAACAGAATAAGTTGTTGACAAGGTTTGACTCCATAGTTTCACTATCAAACTGTGAGCAATCAACCCCACCTGCCGTAACCTGTGCAAAATCAAAACCACGAGCAGTTTTAACTTTGATTTTCCAACATTTGCAAATGGAGGCAAGTTTGATTATTTCATTGTCACTTAATTCGCTGATTTTACAGTTTGGTGCGATTCCACATTCCTTTAATAATGTTATGCAAAGTTGTTTGTTCATAACACCAATAAGAATATTTTCACAAATACCTGTGCCACATTCACGACGATCAAACAGGTAGTTTTCCATTTTTTCTGCAGTAAAATCAGGTGTCATATCAAGATTTATATAAATGTTATTTGATGGTGACATTGACACAAATCGTGACAACTGCATAATAGGAATTCCTGAAAGTCCATAGTCTGTAAATTGCACTTCACCATAATTTTCAAGCGCTTTCTTGCCATCTATAATTAAGTCCATTCTGCATATTGAACGAACACCTTTAAGTGCTTTTGTAAAATTCTCACAATTAAGTGATACAAGTGCAGGCGCTACAGGTGTTATTTTATGCCCCATCATTTTAAGAAGTTCGTATGAATCTCCGTCTGTACCGTGAACCTTTGCTGCTTTTCCTCCTGCAGCTACAACAACATAGTCAAATCGGTCACGATTGTTGATTACAAGTTTATTTACAACACCATTAAAAACAGATTTTAAATGCATTGCATTATAGTCACAGACAACTTCAATGCCAAGACGGGTACACTCAAACCTGAGCACATCAAGGACAGAAGATGCCTGATTCGAAAGCGGATATACCCTACCCTCATCCTCCACTCTTGTGAACAAACCCAAGCCATTAAAAAACTCTATATTATTCTCAGGCGTATATTTATTAAGAGCATAAACAGAAAAAGGTACATCACCACGATATCCCGTTTCTGTTGCATTCATATTTGTAAGGTTGCATCTGCCGTTACCTGTCACTAAAATCTTTTTTCCGATTCGTGAAAGCTTTTCAAAAACAGTAACCTTAACATCTTCCCTATCTATTACGGTATGCATAATCTCAATTGCACAGGCAAGTCCTGATGCACCGCCACCGATTACAGCAACTTTAGTCATAACTTATCCCTGCCTTTCAAGATAATCGTAAAGTTTGTCAATAGTACTTGAACTCATAACATGCTCCATCTGACAAGCATCATGCTCCGCTGTTTTCTCATCAACACCAAGAGTATTAATAAGAAACTGTTTTATAAGTTTATGTCTTCTGAGCACATTTGCAGCATAACTCTCACCTTGTGGTGTAATCTGAATGTCACCATAAGTTACATGTTCAAGATAACCATTCTGGGTAAGTGTATTTATAGCGCGATTTACACTTGGTTTTGAAACACCAAGATATTCAGCTATATCCGTAAGTCGCACATTACTTCTTTGCTGCGAAATCACAAAAACAGCCTCAAGGTAATCCTCAAGTGATGATGTCATATTATAATTATTATTCTTCATAATAACAAACCTTTTCAAAAAAATTCTATTTTATTTTATCATAAAATTAGCCAAACAGTCAATATAGCTAACAAAATTGCTACACAAATATAGTCTTAATAACTATCCATTGTGTAGCATTGTCTTTATTTTTTAGTTTTACTGTCAGCAAGGTCTTTGATTTCTTTTTTGTCGTCTTTACTCATCATTCGATATTTTACAATGAGTGCTATTTCATCACGGGAAAGCTGTGAAAGATATCTTGTATCGGGCTCACTTTCATAATTATCATTATCACAAACAATCGTCAAATCATCTTCAAAAAAATTCTCAATAGGTATATTATAAAAGTTTGACAATTTGACAATCGTATCTAAATCCACAGAGCGTCGACCTGTTTCATAACTACAATAAGCAGAACGCGTAATTCCTAAAATATCTGCCAGTTGTTGTTGCTTAAGATTATTCTGATGTCTTATAATTTTCAACTTACGACAAAAATCCATAATTACACCTCTTCTAAATTATACAATATAAAAATGTTCTCCGCAATAAAAATATTGCAAAATCCTGCTCATATGGTAAAATGTATAAGGAAAGGAAGGTATTATGATTTATTTTCTTATTATATTCTTAGTAATATGCTTACTTTTATTTCTCGTTGCCTTAAAAATTCTTGATTTTTCGGGAATTTCAAAACGCTGTGAGGGAAATGACAATCTTAAATATTTAAAAGCGAAAAACTTTGATAATCTTAATGCAAGACCCATTAATTTTCCATCGGATAAGGGTCAGACTCTTCATGGATTTCTTTACAGTAGCGCAAAGGTTGATAATTACAAGGCGCTTGTTGTATTTTCACACGGAATGGGCGCAGGTCATCTTGCATACACTACTGAAATCAATTATTTTGCACAAAAGGGTTATCTTGTTCTTGCATATGATAACACAGGTACATGTTCATCTGAGGGTGACAAGCTTTATGGATTTGCACAAGGTGTTATAGACCTTAAACACGCAATTCTTTTTGCGGAATCAAGAGATGATTTAAAAGAACTACCATTGGTTTTAGTTGGTCATTCCTGGGGTGCTTACTGTGTTTCTAATGTATCTGCACTTATTCCTGAAAAAGATATTAAGGGTATTGTTGCCTTTTCTCCGTTTAATTCTATGAATAAATTAATCAGTGACAATGCAAAATCACAAACTAAAATTAATCTTTCAGTTTTCGGTCCGTTTTTTGATTTGATTAATTTAATCCGTTTCGGGAAAGCAGGTGTTCTTCGCACTTGTGATACAATCAACAATAATTCTGTTCCGATACTTATTATGCACGGTGGAAACGATATGCAGGTTACTGTTAAAAACAGTCCTGTGGGACTTAAAAGTAAAATCAGCAACAATCCTAATGTACGAACTGTTTTGTATGAAAGTAAATATCATAATGTATATCTTGCCAAGGATGCCGAACAATATCTCAATGACACGTTTGCAAAGATTGCAACTTTAGGTGAAAGCAGTCCAGAAGCATACGAAATTTATCAGAATATTGATTATTCACTTATTACAAAAGAAGATTTGACAGTTATGGACGTTGCAAACAACTTCCTTGAAGAATGTATTATGAAAAGAGATTTTTTAACTGAAACAGAGGATAACAGCATATGATTTTCAACAAGAAACAACCTGCCTATTCAATTGTCACAGCATACAACAAGAAAATGGCAACTAAAAAAAGTAACTACACTTTTCTGAATCAGCACTATGCACTTGATAATCAGACTGTGCTTTTAGGTGATTCGATTACAGATTCTTTTAACTGGTATGAATTGTTTTATGACTTTTCAGACAAAAGTGGTCAGGCAGTATATAATCGTGGTATCAGTGGTGATACAACTGACCGTCTTCTTGAAAGGCTTACTGAAAATGTGCTTTGTATTAAGCCTAAAAACATTGTTCTTCTTATAGGTACAAACGACATAGGTCGTGGTCTTCCAGTTTCATTATCTCTGAAAAATATGGAAAGCATTATCAAGATAACAAAAAGCGTTTGTCCTCAAGTCAATTTGATTATCGAAGCAGTTTATCCTATAAATGAAAAAATTCGTGATAGATTTGAAAAAAGAAGTAATGCAAAAATTAATAAGATGAATAGCGAATTCATTAAACTCTGTGAAAAGTATGATTGTGTATGGCTTGATTTTACTGACAAGTTAAAGGATAAGGATGGAAATCTTAAACAAGAATACACCTACGATGGTCTTCATATCAATGCACAAGCATACAAGGTTGTTGCTGAAAATGTTATCCCACTGTTAAGATAATCAAAAAGTCGGTAGAAATTACTCTACCGACTTTTTTATAGCAAATTCTGTTTTATAATTCCATCAACAATATCACCACATATAGAATATGTGCCGTAACGGTCTCTTGATAATTTTGCTCCCGTAGAAATGACAACTACGCCAATATCTGTTTCAGGATTATACATATAGAACGAGTATGTGCCATATGCACTACCTGAATGGTGATACATATATTCCTGATTGTAAAGTCCAGCCTTCTTTTTTATAGGCATACCTTGTATTGAATTGTTTGGCAATTGAGGTGTCTGCATCTGGTCAATACTTTCTTGGGATAAAAGCTGCATACCATTATACATTCCCTCATTTACAAGAATAGTCAACAGTTTAGCAAGGTCACTTGCACTGATTGTAAGTCCACCTGCATAAAGCATCATATATCTACCTGGTACATTTTTATCTGTTTTTGGCATTGCCTGTCTTTTGACACTTAAACCTATTTTCCACTCACTGTCATATATGGTTGCAAGTTTCTGTGAATTAAGCTGTCCTCCAAGATAAGATGCCTCTATACCCATAGGATTAAGAAAATACTCTTTTACAAGGTTATTAAGACTTTTTCTTGTAACGCACTCGCAAATAGTAGCTGCAAGTCCGAAACCATAGTTATTGTATCTGAATTTCTCACCTGGTTTTTCCTGATAAGCCTTAGGTGATAAAAGATGGTCTTGTATCTTCTCCAGCGAATCCTGATAACCCTTATCAGTCAAACCTGATGTATGTGTCAATAACATCCTTATTGTAATCGGCATATCAGGATAATCAGGATGTCTTACCAACACACCTAAATATTCAGAAATGTCCGTATCAATATTGAGTTTTCCTTCCTCAACAAGCTTAAAAACCACCATACCGATAGGTGTTTTTGAAAGGGAAGCTATACGCATTTTTGTATCGGTTTCTATCGGACGCTCATTTGCAACTGCCCAACCATATTCAGCCGTTGCAGAAACCATACCATCTTTAATTGTAGCAACCTGCACAGCAACTGCTCCATGTTTTTCAGCAACTTCCTTGACAAGTTTCTCTAATTCCGGTGATGATGCTGATACCGGTGCATATGTGAATAATGGTGCTGTTTCTGTTGTTGTTTCAATTATAGTAGTTATTTCTGTAGTAGATTCCACCTCAGTTGTATTTTCCTGAACAGTTGTGCTTTCTTCAAGTGTCATTTCTGAAGTTGTACTTTCTTTCTCAATGAAATCCTGATTTACAGGTTTATCCTTCTTCATGAAAGTTATTGAAATAATAACTATTACAAAGGATAAAACAATACATAAAATCTTTAACAATCGTTTTTTCATTATATTATGTCACTTCCGATTATTTGCTTATCGAAGGATAATATAACAATTATGTCAGATTTTGTCAATAAAAAAATTATTATGAATCTTCGTTATTTGCTCAAGTCATCTGTTGCAGGGTTATTGATGAGTTTACCATCCTCTGTAAATCTTGAACCGTGGCACGGACAGTCCCAAGTGTGTTCAGCAGAATTCCATTTCAATGCGCATCCAAGATGTGGACATCGTTTTTTAGAAGGTGTTAAAAGACCTACTGTTGACTCAAAAATGTTTATTGGTAATTGCAATGTCAACACACTTCGTGATGGTGAAAAAATTTCTTCATACTCATTCTTTTGCCCACAAACCATATCACAAAGCAGTTGGGCTGATACCAATGAAGATGTCATTCCCCATTTATTGAAGCCTGTTGCAACAAAAACATTCGGGATTTTCTTGGAATACCTGCCTATATACGGCACAGAATCAAGGCTCATACAATCCTGTGTTGCCCACTGATATTTAATCGGATATTCGGGATAATTTAGAGCTGAAAAAGCTTTTAACTCTCTATAATTTCCGCCATCCTTGCCTGTACGATGGTCGCCACCACCTACTAAAAGATAATTCTTATAATTTCTGAAAGACATTCCACTTTTTGCTTCATCAACATACATTCCGTCAATTTTAGGACCACCCTGTAATGCCAACACATAGCTTCTTTCCTGATAAAGCTTTACAAAATATCCACCAAATTTATTCATAAAAGGGAAATGAGTTGCCACTATAAAATAATCGGCTGTAATTTTTGCTTTTTCAGTTATTGCCCTTTTTCCTCGAATTTCAATAACCTTTGTTTTTTCATAAATAGTCAGACCTTTTGAGATAAATGATAGGAATCGCAACGGATTGAACTGTGCCTGATTTGGGAATTTAATCGCACCTGCAATTTCTATCGGCACAGGAATTTCTGTGCAAAAATCAGGATTAAACCCTAATCTTACTAACGCATGAAGTTCGTCGTTGATTTTTCTTGAATTATTTACTGAATAAACATAATTATCTTTAATTTCAAAATCACAAGAAATATTTTTACACATTGCTTTATATTTTTTCAACGCATTTTCATTAGTATCAATATACATCTGTGCTTTTTCTATACCATATTTTCTAATGAGTTTGTCGTAAATCAAACCGTGCTGAGAAGTTATTTTTGCTGTTGTATTCTGTGTTACACCTTCACAAATTCTGTCTGCTTCAAGCACAACACAATCTATACCTTTTTGTTTTAGTTCATAAGCACATAAAAGTCCTGTTATTCCACCACCGATTACGGCAACACTCGTTTTAATGTCATTTTTTAATTCCGGGAAAGTCTTAAACTCCGAATTGTCAGTCCATACAGATATCATAATAATCACCTGTAATAGTATTAGCAAAAAATGAAACCACATTCTTTAAATTATAATTTTGAGAGTTAGAATCTCTGCCTTGCTTATAAAAAATAAGAGCACGCAAAATGCGTGCTCTCTTTTTGGTGATCCACCGGAGATTCGAACTCCGGACACCTTGATTAAAAGTCAAGTGCTCTGCCAACTGAGCTAGTGGATCATATATTCCCGATATATATCGGGATTTTAGTTTTTAATTAAGCAAAAATCATTACAATTGAAGAAACAAGAACGAGTACTAAGAACACTCCTGCAAAAATCTTTGTAAGGAATGCTTTCTTTGCCTCATCTGTTCTGCCCTTGTTCTTACCAAAGAATGATTCAGAAGAACCACCGGAAATGGCACCGAGTCCTTGCTCATTACCTTCCTGCATAAGAACGAAAAGAACGATTAAAACTGCTAACACAATAAGTGCTATACCAAAAACTATGTGATACCATGCCATAACGTGTCAACCTCCAAACCATGTATATTTCACAGCCTTGATATTCTAACACAACACAATAGAAATTGCAAGTGTTTTTTTAAAAAAAGTGGTATTTTTTTCAATGAATTACTATTACTTTATAACAAATACTACTTTTGCAGACAGCAACAAGTTAATTTGCGTTTGCCAGCCTGTCTGCACCGACTGTTTTTGCAGTCGGTTTTTGTATTGAGATTCTTGCGCTTTGCGTTTAAAAGGTTAACTGCTCTCCCTGATCCTCTGCGCTGAGTATTGCACCGTTTGCAGGAAGATTTTTCGTTCTGTAACGACTTGGTTTTGCAAATTGACCTTCCTTCAAATCAGATACAGATTCAACTCTGTGACCTTTTTTAAGGCTCATTACTGCAACACCCTGACTGTCCTTTGTCGTCTTTGCTGAGATTGCACCTGAATTAAAGAGCAAATATCTACCCGCTGAAGATTTCATTACAATCTCCTTATCTTCAGCTACATAAATTGCACTTATAAGCGGACTCTTATCAGAATATGCCTTAATGAGCTTTTTACGGTTAGTCTTTGTTTCATAAGCAGAAATATCAACCTTTGCAACCTTACCATTCTGGAAGAAGAAGAGCATATAGCCCTTATATTCCTTCACAACAACCATAAATATTGCAGTTTCATCAGGCTCCATCTGAAGCTTTGTTGCAACATAATCCCCAAGGACACTTGCCTTTGTATCATCAAATTCACTAGCTCTTGACTTATAGACCTGACATTTATTTGTAAAGAAGAGAAGTTCAACACTGTTTGTTGCTTCAACAGTTGAAATAATCTGGTCATTTTCCTTGAGCTTATGCTCACCGCTCATACGAAGTGACAAAGGAGTAATTTTCTTGAAATAACCTTCCTTTGTGAAGAAAAGAGTAACAGGATAATCAAGAATTTCTTCCAATACATCTTCCATTTCCTCAATCTCTTGTGCATAGATAATTTCAGTTTTTCTGTCCTTACCGTATTTATCAATAATCTGTTTAAGCTCATTAACGATAATCTTCTTGACTCTTGCCTTGCTTGAAAGAATATCTTCCATATCCTCAATCTGCTTTTTAAGGTCGTCAACATCATTAAGACGTTTCATAATGTATTCACGGTTAAGATGACGGAGCTTGATTTCAGCAACATATTCAGCCTGAATTTTATCAATTCCGAAACCTATCATCAAGTTAGGCACAACCTCGGCTTCTTCTTCAGTTTCACGGACAATTTTAATTGCCTTGTCAATATCTAAAAGGATTTTCTGAAGACCTAACAAGAGATGAAGCTTATCCTTTGCTTTTGTTAAATCGAAATAAACACGACGATTTACACACTCTGTACGGAATGCAATCCATTCTGTAAGAAGCTCTGCAACGCCAAGCACCTGTGGTACACCTGCAATAAGCACATTGAAATTACAAGAGAATGTATCTTCAAGTGAAGTCATTTTATAAAGCTTCTGCATAAGCTTTTCAACATCCGTGCCACGCTTTAAGTCGATTGTGATTTTAAGACCCTTTTTATCCGTTTCGTCACGGATATCGCTGATTTCACGGATAGCATTTGCCTTTACCTTTTCAATAACCTTATCAATGATTGCTTCTGCAGTTGTTGTAGGTGGGATTTCAGTAATATCAATACAGTTATTAGCTTTATCATACTCGTATTTTGCTCTTACCTTAAAACCACCACGACCTGTACGGAAAATTTCATTCATCTGATTCTGGTCGTAGATAATTTTGCCACCGCCAATAAAATCAGGTGCTTTAAGTGTTTCTGTTATATCAAAATCAGGATTTTTAATAAGTCCGATTGTCGTTTCACATATTTCACGAAGATTGAATGAACAAATTGAAGACGCCATACCAACAGCAATACCTGTATTTGAATTTACGAGGATTGATGGAAATGACACAGGTAAAAGTGTAGGTTCCTGCATTGTGGCATCATAGTTATCAACAAAATCAACTGTATCCTTATCAATATCCTTGAAAAGTTCAGCTGCTATCGGTTCAAGCTTCGCTTCTGTATAACGAGATGCAGCAAACGCCATATTTTTTGAATACGCCTTACCGAAGTTACCCTTTGAGTCAACATAAGGATGCAACAAACTCTCGTTACCACGGGAAAGTCGTACCATTGTTTCATAAATAGCAGCGTCACCATGAGGGTTTAACTGCATTGTACGACCTACAATATTTGCTGACTTAACTCTTCCGCCATTAAGAAGCCCCATTTTATACATTGTATAAAGAAGCTTTCTGTGAGATGGTTTAAGACCGTCAATTTCAGGAATTGCACGGGATACGATAACACTCATAGCATAAGGCATAAAGTTTGTTTCAAGTGTTTCTGTTATATTCTGAGTTACAACCTCACCTGCACCAAGAATGTGGGCATTGAGTTGTTCTTCGGTAATTTCTGTTTCAACAGGTTTCTTTTTTCGAGCCATAAATTTATCTCCTATTCAGGAATTATTACGGGCGATTCGTGAATCTCCCCCTACAACACAGGCGTGGAAGCCTGTCATTACACGATTATGATATATCTGCAAGGTCAATATACATATGACCGTTTTCTGCAATAAAATCTTTTCTGCCTTGTAAATCATCACCCATAAACAATTCAAATTTTTCGTTCATAAGTGTTTCTATATTTTCAGGCTCAACCTTAATAAGTCGTCTTGTTTTTGGGTTCATTGTTGTGAGCCACATCATATCAGCATCGTTTTCACCAAGGCCCTTTGAACGCTGAACGGTATATTTTGCATCACCGATTTCAGCTAACACATCTGCTTTCTCTTTTTCAGTATAGCAGAAGTATGTCTGGTCCTTACTACGAATTTCATAAAGAGGTGATTCAGCAATGAACACCTTACCTTCACGGATAATTGTAGGCATAAGTCGGTGTATCATCGTAAGAAGAAGTGTTCTGATGTGGAAGCCGTCAACATCGGCGTCGGTACAGATAATAACCTTATTCCATCTCAAATCGTCAATATTGAATGATGAAACTTCCTTGCTCTTTTTAGATGTAACCTCAACACCACAACCAAGAACTTTTATAAGGTCAACGATAATGTCGCTTTTAAAAATCTTGTCGTATTCACTCTTAAGACAGTTAAGAATCTTACCACGAACAGGAATAATCGCCTGGAATGATGAATCACGAGCCTGCTTACAAGCACCAAGAGCAGAGTCACCTTCCACTATGAAGATTTCTCGTTCATTAACATCACGGCTACGGCAATCAACAAATTTTTCAACACGAGAAGTCATATCATTATTTGATTGCAAAGTCTTTTTAATGTTGATTCTTGTGCTTTCAGCCTTGATTCTTGAACGCATATTGATAAGAACCTGATTTGTAATCTTATCTGCATCAAGCTTATTTTCAAGAAAGTATATTTCAAGCTGCTGACGGAAGAAATCAGTCATAGCCTCCTGAATAAATTTGTTTGTAATAGCCTTTTTAGTCTGATTTTCATAAGATGTTTGTGTTGAGAATGAAGAAACAACTAAAATCAAACAGTCCTCAACATCCTGATATGTAATTTTAGCATCACTCTTAACATATTTACCATTTGATTTAAGATAATTATCTATCTGATAAACAAAGGCATTTCTAAAAGCCTTTTCAGGTGCACCACCGTGTTCAAGAAAACTTGAGTTGTGATAATACTCTTTTGCCTGAACCTTATTTGAAAAACAAACTGCAGCAGTAAGCTTGACCTTGTAATCCTTCATATCGGCACGGTCACGACCAACTCTTTCGCTTGACCAGAATTGAACAGATGACATTTCATTACCCTCTGCAAGTTCTTTTACATAGTCAGTTATGCCATTTTCATAACAATATTCAAAAGTTTCAAAAGAACTTCCTGAAATCTGATTCTTAAGAATAAATTTAATACCCTGATTAACAACCGACTGACGTTTAATTGTTTCCTGATAATATTCAAGAGGAATATTAATATCAGTAAATACCTTTAAGTCCGGCTTCCAACGGATACGAGTACCTGTATCACGCTTGTTATAAGGTTCTTTCTGCATTTCACCTGCAATTTCACCTTTTTCAAAGTGAAGATTGTATTTAAAACCATCCTTATGAACTTCAGCATCCATATATTCAGATGAATATTGAGTTGCACAAAGACCCAAGCCATTAAGTCCTAAAGAATACTCATAGCTTCCGTTTGCGTCATTTGTATTATATTTACTACCTGCGTATAGTTCACAGAAAACAAGTTCCCAGTTATATCTTTCTTCTTTTTTATTATAGTCAACAGGAAGACCACGACCAAAGTCCTGAATTTCAATTGAGTTATCAAGATAACGAGTTATAACGATTTTATCACCATAACCTTCTCTTGCTTCGTCAATAGAGTTAGAGAGAATTTCAAAAACAGCGTGTTCACAGCCCTCAATACCATCCGAGCCGAAAATAACGGCAGGACGTTTACGAACTCGGTCAGCGCCTTTTAATTGTGAAATACTTTCATTACCGTAAGATGGTTTCTTTGCCATACATTACATCCTTTACTAAAAAATACAAATAAATAATAAAAAACCACTAAATATTATACACTACATTTAGCGGTTTAGTCAAGTTTTAGAGTCTTTAATACCCCAAGATATTCAATTTTTTATTTTTTGTTGCCTTTGCGTTCCACCTTTGTTTTGTTGCCTTTTTCATCAACTATATACATATTATCAAGCTGACCTGTAAGACTACGCTTAAAACTATCGATATACTCACGACGAAGAACTGCCTGTTCAGCTTTTTCTTCTTCAGTAAGTCCTACTGTTTTCATTTTTTTTGCAAGTTCATTTATTCTGTCAATTTTTTTCTGTTCCATATTATACATTCCTTTGTTTTTACTGCTTGTATAGTATAAATGATTTCAAAAAAATAGTCAAGAAATAATATTGTACTAAAGCCTTTGTTTTTTGAGCATATTTTTTTGCAAGGCAATGTGGCGGAGGCGAAGCTGTATCAGGTATACTGCGAGCCGAAAGCCACGAAGTATTGCGAAAAATATGACAAAAAACACCCCTGTCAAATTGACAGGGGCATATAATTTGTTGAATAATCAGGAATTATTCGTTAATCTTTGTAACAACACCTGAACCAACTGTTCTACCGCCTTCACGGATAGCGAAACGAAGACCTTCTTCGATAGCGATAGGAGTGATGAGTTCAACGTCCATAACAACGTTATCACCAGGCATACACATTTCTGTACCTGCTGG
>JAZSDZ010000017.1:0-2290 GCA_045531435.1 Candidatus Fimenecus sp. | reverse complement strand
GTAATCAGATTGGACTTGCTACAAGTCATGTAGCAGAAATCTATCACGAAGGCTTTGTTGCAAAGCGTCTTGAATGTGGTGCAGTAGTTGCTGCTGCTCCGGCTTACAATGTTCGTCGTGAAAGACCTGCTCCGGGTGATGTTATCATACTCCTTGGTGGTCGTACAGGTCGTGATGGTATTGGTGGTGCTACAGGTTCATCAAAGAGCCATAATATGAAATCACTTACAACTATGGCTTCTGAAGTGCAGAAGGGTAATGCTCCTGAAGAAAGAAAAATTCAGAGATTATTCCGTAATGCAGAAGTTACTCGTTTAATTAAGCGTTGTAATGATTTTGGTGCAGGTGGTGTATCAGTTGCTATCGGTGAACTTGCTCCTGGACTTCAAATTGACCTTGATGCAGTTCGTAAAAAGTATGAAGGACTTGATGGTACTGAAATTGCAATTTCTGAATCACAGGAAAGAATGGCTGTTGTAGTTGAAGCAAAAGATGCAGATAAATTCATTGCTTTCGCTCAGGAAGAAAATCTTGAAGCATATCGTGTTGCTGTTGTAACTGAAGAAGAACGTATGGTTATGAAATGGAAAGGTAATGTTATTGCCGACCTTAGCCGTTCATTCCTTGATACAAACGGTGCTGTTAAACATATGGATGTAACTGTTACAGAAAAAGATCTTTCTGTCTTAAGTAAAGCTATGTATGGTTCACTTCGTGAAATGGCTTCTGACCTTCGTACTGCAAGTCAGAGAGGTCTTGTTGAACGCTTTGACTCAACAATCGGTGCAGGTAGTGTTGTAATGCCTTACGGTGGTAAGTATCAGCTTACTCCTACACAATCTATGGCTGCTGTTTTACCTGTTCTTCCTGGTCAAGAAACAGACCAGGCAAGTATTTTCAGTTGGGGTTGTGACCCTGACCATCTTTCTGTTGACCCATATACAGGTGCTCGTGCTTCAATTTATAATTCAGTTGCAAAGCTCGTTGCTGCAGGTTGTGATTATAAACTTGCTTATCTTACATTACAGGAATTCTTTGAAAGACTTAAAACAGAACCTGAACGTTGGGGCAAACCATTTGCAGCTCTTCTCGGTGCACTTGATGCACAGCTTGAGTTAAACGCTGCTGCAATCGGTGGTAAGGACTCAATGTCAGGTACATTCCTTGATAAAGATGTTCCGCCAACACTTATTTCATTTGCAATTGCTCCAATCAAAAAGCAAGATGTTATCAGCCCTGAATTTAAAGAGGCAGATCATCCGGTTTATCTCTTTGGTGCAACTGATGAAAGTGCTGACAGCCTTAAAGCTACTTGGGAAGCATTTCATAACCTTTGTAAAGAAGGTAAGGTTAAGGCTTCTTGGGCAGTTGAACACGGAATTAGCGAAGGTGTTATGAAAATGTCCTTCGGTAATAATATCGGTTTCAAATCATCTGCTGAACTTAAAGATAATTGGCACCTCGGTATGTACGGCTTCATTATTGCAGAGCTTACTGAAGATGTTGAAATTCCTGGTGTTATGAAGCTTGGTGCAACAACAGTTGAACCTATAATTACACTTGAAAATGATAGTGTAGAAATTGAAGAACTTTACAAGTTACATACTGATACACTTGAAAGCGTATATCCAACTAAAGCTAAAGAAGATAAGGGTGAAATTCCTACTTATTCTTATGATCATAAATGCGAAATTTCTCCTAGAAATAAGGTAGTTAAGCCTAAAGTTCTTATTCCTGTATTCCCAGGTACTAACTGTGAATACGATTCAGCTCGTGCTGTTGAAAAAGCAGGTGGTGAGGCTGAAATCTTTGTTGTCAGAAACCTTACTGCAGAGGATGTTGCAAAAAGTGTTGAAGGCTTCTCAGCTAAGGTTAAAGAATCACAGATGATTTTCATTCCGGGTGGCTTCTCAGGTGGTGACGAGCCTGATGGTTCAGCTAAGTTTATTACTGCATTCTTCCGTAATCCTGCTATTAAAGAAGCAGTAACAGACCTTCTTGATAATCGTGATGGTCTTATGTGTGGTATCTGTAACGGATTCCAGGCTCTTATTAAACTTGGTCTTGTACCTTACGGTAAGATTATTGATACTGATGAAAATTGTCCTACACTTACATTCAATAACATCAGTCGTCATCAGAGCAGAATTGTTCATACAAGAATTGCATCAACAAAATCACCTTGGCTTAGCCTTATGAATGTTGGTGATGTTGTTAATGTTCCGATTTCACATGGTGAAGGTAAATTCCTTGCTTCTCCTGAGCTTGTTGCTGAACTTGCTAAGAACGG
>JAZSDZ010000013.1:0-23479 GCA_045531435.1 Candidatus Fimenecus sp. | reverse complement strand
ATTTTTGCTTCTGTATCATAATCCCATGGCCAAGGAAGTTCAGCCGGACACCAGTGACCACCTTTAAGTACAAGGTTAGGTGACATTTCAAATTCATTACCTCTTGCACTTACCCATTTAACAGGAGTGTACATATCAACGATTTCAGTTGCAAGACACTTACCACCTCTGAATTCAGCAGCCTTCTGTAAATCTTCAAGTGTAAGTGAATCGAATGGTTTTGTTTCATCATAACCGTGGTCAAGAAGAATAACTTCATCAGATGTTGTCTTCTTTGATGGAATGATAACAGGGAAATCTGCCCACTTCATTGGAAGCTTCTTGTATTTTGACATACTGCCATAGTATGATGTCATTCTTACATCAACTTCATTTTCAGCCCACCAGATTGTGCCGTATTCAGGAGTTTCAGCGATTTTCTTCATAAATGGCTTAACAAGAGATGCAAATGGTTTTGCAAGGAATGCAAGTTTATAGAACCATTCAACCTTATCCATCATACTCTTGAAGTATTCCTTAACAGGAATATTAGCACGGAAATGACAATACTTTTCAAGATCGTCACCGTCATAGTACCACTGACCGTGGAAGTTCTGAGTTGTGAACCAATGTGGGTCAAAGAGTTTCTTTGGTGAACCAAGTCCCAATGTACCGAGAAGAAGCTCTTCAAATTCAAAGTTTGTGATTCTGTATTCTTCACCAGAACCGATATTATAGAATCGTCTCCAGAATTCTTCAGGAATGTCGTCACCACAAACATTTGCAAGAAGACGACCTGAATCCTCAACAGTTGCCCATTCAAGAACACCATTGATTGGAACATGATACATAATTGGTTCCATATTCTTAAGGATTTCAGGATAAAGAATACCTGACTGACGAAGTGATACCCAATGCTTAAGACCTGATTCAGCAAAAACTGCTTCAGCCTTTACCTTACTGATTGCATAGTGGTCATAAACGCTGATTTTAATAGGGTCACCTGTTCTTGCCCAATGAATTGGAGGGTTACGGTCACCTGTTTCAGCAACTGTACCGATGTAAACAACCTTAACTGCATCAGGGTCAGGCTGTGCCTTAATAGCATTAACAATGTTCTGTGCTGCAGTAACGTTTGTTTTCTGTGTTTTAACAGGATAATAGTCAGCAGCAGGAGATACCATACCACCAACGTGAAGAACATAGTCAGCACCTGTTACCATTTCAAGAACATCTTCGTAATTTGTAAGGTCGCCCCAAACGAGTTTAACTGCAGGGTCATTTACATAATCAGCGAATTTTTCACGATTCTTTTTACTGTCACGGTTAAGGACAACAATATTAAACTTATCTTTTTTTGCATATAACTCTTTAAATCCAGCCCATCCCATTGTACCTGATGAACCAGTAAGAGCTACGGTTTTCTTCTGCATAGGATTACCCCCATCTTTCATAAATTCATACACAATAATTATACATTTTCATAACATATTTTGTCAATAGAATAAATCATATATTGACATTTCTTTAACAAGTGATAATTTACAATACAGGCATTTCTGTCATTCGCAGTTTTGCACAGCCATATGGATAAAGTTCGGCTTTATATACCTTTGAAGTTGGTTTTCTTGATTTAGGAGTTTTTCGTGCAATTGATTTGTATGGAAATTTATAGTTCCAATTGATTGTCTGCATATTTGCCGTAATAGTTATCGGTGGATTTTTCGCAGAATATGGAATATCCCCTACTCCGTTGAAGCTTACGGAAATATCCTTGTCAGCATAACCACAGCACCAGGTTGAAATTGGCAAATACTCATAATCACAATATGGGAATTTTCTCTCGACGCCTTTCTTTGTATATTCGTGTTGTCTTGTGACATAAACAACAGGCAAAGAGAATAACAATGAGCCCATCTGTAACACATAAAGGTTATTTGGTCTTTCCTTGAAAAATGGTGTTGTCTCAAAATCGATTTCTATTTCAGTTTTACCTTGTACAATTGCAAATTCCAGGTCTTTAGTTTCTGCACTCTCACCATTGACTTTAAGATTTTTTGCAAATGATGGAATACGGATTACAAAATCAAAATCCTTATCACTTTCGATTGAGTAGTGCATTTTATTTTCGAAAGGATAATTTGTTGTAAGCTTTATCTTGATACCATTATCATTCAATGTACAAGGCAACATAAGAGTATTTATAATTTTATTTTCCCTATGCATAAACGTTGACAATGCAAATTTAGGCCAACCCTGACTGAAATTTGCAGTACAACAGCCGTAATTCGGCTCAAGTCCGAACAAGTGTGCTTCCGGACCATTAGTGCTCCACGGAGCCATAATCATTGTTTTCATACAAGCAACCTGATTTACCTGCTGAACATACTGATGAGTCCACATATCTTCACTAAGTGTTGCAGGGAGTGCATTGAAGCCAAGGACTTCAAGACGTTCTAACCATTTATTGTCTCCCGTATGAGCAAATATCTCCTCATAGGAATACATCTGTTCAACAATGGCACAAAGTTCAGTACCTCTTGTAGGGTCAAGACCTGAAAGGACTTCGTCACCTGTAAAGCCTTCAAAGGCTGTACCGTTGTATTTATCAAGAATTGTGCGAAGTTTTTCTGCATTATCAGTATATTCTTCACCAAGCAATTCATATGAAACTGCTTCACTTTTAAGCATCATTGTCATATTAACAATATGAGTGTTCATCTGCCATATGTGACTTGGTTTTTTCCAGTTTTCTGTTGTTGTATTGTAATCAAAGCCCTGATTTTTAATGATTTTTCCTAAATCCTTAATCCATTCCTCGTAATATCTTTCATACAAAAAATTCAGTGAAATAAATGTCTCAAACCATCTGAATTTTCCCCAAGCGAACAATTTGATTTCACCACTTTTAAGAAGGTCATAATAGTTTTTGAGCACTCTGTAAATCATATCAGGAATTCTCTCATCACCTGAGCATTCATAATAAACCTTTAAGGTTTTGCATATGAGTTGCACTGCCCAAGTGTCATATTTTTCTCGTTTTCCATCCTTGCAAGGACAAATCCAGCCGTCAGTCTCCTGTGCTGAAACAATTGCATCAATATATCTTTTTACAGTTCCAATCATTTCTTCATTTCTCAAAAGATATGCAAGAGGAATGAAACCGTCAAGCCAATAAGGTACTCTTTCCCAACCTTCACAGTTCCCACCAATCCACGCACTATCACGAATGTCGGGCCATATCTTATGAAGATTACCGCTTAAGCCATTTGCCTGAATCTGTAGTTGATTTAAAATCCAACCTTCAGGCTTTAATTCTTTTGATGTATAAAGATTCCATTTTTTCATATTACTTTACCTCAGATAACTGTTTTCATAAGCACCACTTGTTATATGGACACGAACAAAGGATGCACCATGCTCTGCAAGTTCATCAAGATTCAGTTTTTTCTCTTAAAGACACTACCTTACTAATTAAAGTATAATGTAATCACTTAAGTTTTGCAATAAAAAATTAAATGAGGCTGTAAAAAACATTCGTTTTTTACAGCCCCACAAACTTTAGTTATTATTTGTTATAATCAGCCTTCAAGCATACCGTGATATCTGCC
This sequence comes from Candidatus Fimenecus sp., assembly GCA_045531435.1. GTDB lineage: Bacteria > Bacillota > Clostridia > Oscillospirales > Acutalibacteraceae > Fimenecus. Next base: position 19,889 of record JAZSDZ010000013.1, on the reverse strand, counting down.
CATCCAATATGGAAGTGAATATGTTGTTGAACCTTCCATTTCATAAATATTATGAGCATCATCAAGGTCATATGTTGAGCCGTTATACTTATGGAATGCTCTTTCATCAGGTGCTGCAACAGTCTGTTCAATCTTATTAAGACCGAATACCATACCTACTGTTCTGAGAATCTTGCTGTTTGAATTCCAGAATGCAGGTGTATATGCATCAGGGTCAAATGAAAGTTCATTTGTTCCGCCAATACCTACATCATCAAGGTCAAGTTCATAAACATCATCACGATTCTTGTTTGTTGCAAGGAATCTTCTTAAATCCATAGGATGACGTGAGAGTGACCATGATGCAGTTTCGATAAGGCTGTTGCCATATGCATCTGTCTTTGTTTCATTTGGATATGCAAGCTGGTAAACATAATACCAGAGAGGGTTTTCACTGTTCTGCATTGAGAACCACCAATCATCAAGTGCTTCTCTGTAATATTTAAGGAGTTCTTCGTCGTCTTCAAGCTGGAAGAGTGTATAGAAGCCGAGCATAGCCATTTCTTCGTCAGAATGGTTGAGAATCAACTTGTAAATTCTGTCATACAACTTTGTTCCGACTAAATGACGGAGAAGCTTACCTAAAATAGGAGTTACGCTATTTACATATTCAAGAATTGAAAGCTGATATCTTTCAAGTTCCTGAGTCATAATTTCAGCATACTGATACTGTTCGTCAAAAGCTGCCATTCTGTATTCATCTTCCCACTTCTGGAAACCTGTAACATGTGCTGCAACCTTAAATACTGTAAGAAGAACCATAGCATTAAGTGGTGCACCACCAAGAACCTGACCATTGTGGAAATATGTTCTTGAGAATTTTGCCCATGTTGTTGGCTGACCTGAACCGTCAACCATATTGTATGAGTTGTCAACAAGGTGCTGTGCAAACTTATCCATTGTTTCTGAAATAAGTGCAGCAAGTTCAGGGTCTTCAGGACCGAGAATATCATAAGCAAGCTTGTAAAGGAATACGTGACCGATGATTTCATCAGAGCTTGTATCACCCTTATAAACAATATCTTCTACAGACTTACCTTCTGGAATAAGGTCATTCCAGAGTCTTTCAGGAATTTCACCAGATGCATCAACCTTGAGTCCACGATAGTTTTCACCATGAAGAAGGAAGTCGCTTCCGTCACCGTATGTCTTTGTTGAAACACCTGTTGCTGTTCCGTCACCATTGTGTGACCAATAAGCAAAGGAGTCGTAATCGTTGTTTTCATCCCTGAATGAGTATGTTCTTGACCAGAAACCTTCAAGATTTCTTGTACGCATATCGTATTCAGCATCAGTTTTTTCTGCAGGATTTGCCCAACCCTCTGTATTGAAAAGCTTGAGGTTTTCTTCCTGATTCTGTACGTATGAAGGGTCACCTGAATCAATATATGTTGAGAACATATTGTCAAACATTACTGCAGGACTCTTGAATGGAACATTCTGTGAATAGTCACCACCAACAAGAGTTGCTTCACTTGTGTAGTATTTACCTGTTTCAAGGTCAACTACAGTACCACTTCTCTGTGCACGGTTATAAGACTCAACTGTGCCCTGACGCATTGAAATGTATGTAAGGAAAAGAACTGCTTCTGTTGAAAGAGTTGCTGTCTTTCTTGCATCTTCAACCTGTTCAGGTGTTGCATTAGGGTCATTTTTAAGAGTTGCGTAGCGCATAAGTTCGCCACCTGCATACATTGATGTCCAAAGACCGTCATTGTCGCTTTCTTCAGGCTTCCATTCACCATCAATAAAATATGCATTTGAAACCATACCACGTCTTGCAACATATTCCCAAGTCTGGTCATTGAGGATTTCAGCCTTCTCAGTACCGTCAATGTCAAGCATTTCAATATGAGAATAACCCTCTTCCATTACTGTCCAGATTCCATTTGCGCCGTCAGCAAAAATTGCAAGCACCTTGCCTTCACCTGTGTCAGAAGTATAGAAATATCTGTCACCCATAAAACGCTGTTCTTTATCTCTTTCGTTTGTTGCTTTTTCGTCAACTCGAAGTACACCGTATTTTGTAATTGTCCATACAGCACCATCTTTTGTTGTTGCTGACTGTGCCTTTTCGTAGTTGTTCTTGTCCTTAACATTTGCAGGAACAGTTGCATCATCAAGCTCATATCTTGTAACAACCTTCTGAAGGTTATCACCTTCAGCCACTGCACCTAATGTATAGTCAACCTTTTCAGCTTTTTCGCTCATTTTTGTTGGCTCTGCTACAACATTAAGAGTAACACTGTCTGTAAGACCTTCTTCAGTAGTCGCTGTAATTTCAGCCTTACCTACTTTAAGTGCTGTAACACGACCCCATTTGTCAACCTTTGCAACATCAGCAGGTTCTGCTTTCCATGTGAGCATTCTCTTTTCAGTTCCCTGAATTGCATAGTCAACTGTTCTTGAATTGTCAACATCCATTTCCCAGTTTTCAGGAACGATAAGACGAAGCATTGGTTCCTCTGCTACATCAGCATCCTTTGCAAATGCTGTAACCGGAGCAAAAATGCCCAGACAGATTGCAAGTGTAAGAACTATTGCAATAATTCTTTTCATAATATTTCCCCTTTTCGCTTTTAATTTCTGCAACAGAAAATAATTTTTCATTGCATTAAATCGTTGTATATATCATAACATTACCAATTAATTCCGTCAAGAAAAATAACAGATAAAAATATAAGTTAGGGGTTGTCGGGGAAGACAACATCCCGGAAAATTATAATTTATTATGATAAATCTTGTTCTTTACCTATGAGAAGGTATAGAAAATCCCCACCGGATGCGATGGGGAATCCTTTATCAATCAAGTTGTAATTCTTATTGAGCTTTTTCAAGAAAAATATCTTTTATTGTCTTGATTTCATCTTTAGTTACGCCAATTGACAACAAATAATTTTCTGTTTTCTGCTGAAGATTGTTGCCCTCATATCGCATTAATCCCGCTTTCAGAGTACTCAATAAATCACGGCTGATATGAGTATAATATAAGGTTGATAATTCATATTCTCTTTCAAGATTTTCCTCTGACAAGCCCAATAAAGCTTCGAGAAGATAGCACATTGTACCTGCTCGGTCAGCACCGTGAGTACAGTGCATATATATAGGATAATTTTCAGGCTTCGCAAGGTCTGCAAAAACTACTCTCGTTGTTTCCTTACCCTGTGCAGTGAAAATTTCATCATATGCCGACACCTGATAATATTTGCGTGTTACACTATTTCCAAGTGCATTAACATTAAATTTATTATCGGTAGGATATCTTAAATCCATATCAAATTTAATATTAAGGATATTCAGCATAACATTTTTGCCTTTTTCAGTTAAAGTATAGTCACTATTAACTTGTCCGTCAAGCTCGGTACCTCTGTACAAAAGACCTTGTCTGATTACCTTGCCATCAACAGTTTTCCATCCACCGATATCACGAACATTGTATATACCGTCAATGTTGAGAATACGCGGTGTGTTCGCAGTTGTAAATGAACCGCCAACAGAATAATCAGTTGGTAAAGCCATAATCTTATAATAATATTTAGTGTTGACTTCAAGATAATCAATTTCAATTTTCTGGTCTGATGTAAACTCTAAAACTCTTGCATCTGACAAATCGGCTTTTTTAGAAACATACACTTTATATTCAGATACTGTAACATCAGGAATATTATTAAATATTACCTCCATTGTTACAGGTTTAGCGATATCGAAGCGCATTCCATCACGTCTTAAAGTCTTCAGGAATGACTGAAATGATACGCCGTCATCAAGCTCCATACAAGAAATTATAACATCATCGACAATTGGTTGCGGCTCAAACAATTCAGGCATTTTGACAATAAATCCGCTGTCAATAACCACATTATCCTTTTTTACATCATCGTTATCGCCTGAATGATTGATTATCACCAAAACTATGCAAGCCAACAATGCCACTGCGATTTCAATGGCTACTATCGCTAAATTCTTTTTATCTTTTTTCGTCAACTGCTTTTTTGTGGTTTTTTTATTATTCTTACTATGATGCTTTTTCTGATGACTACTGTGACTGTGGTGATGATGGTGATGGTGGTGATGATGGTTGCTTCCGTGGTGCTCTCTGCTTGTTAATTCGCTATCATAAATTTTAACCGAATCTTTTTCATTGTTACTTGCATCACCAATTATTTCAAACTGATTATTGTCGCTCATTTTTTGTACCTTCTTTTTCAGGTATTCTGAACTTTGAAAATTTATCAGGAATCAAAAGATTCCATATTGTTTTAAACTCGTGAATTGCGAATTTAGGATTCAATCCCCTCATCAGCAATTCATTGTTTTTCTTTATAGGCTCAAAGAAGAAACCAAGTACAAAATTCATCAAGAACTGTGTTATGAATGCTGCAACCGCTGCGCCACAAGCACCTGCATACGGAATAAGTATTGCATTTGAAATGACATTAATAACAACACCAAAAAGGTTGATTTTCCATAGTTCTTTTTGCTTTTCCTCTGCTAAAAGCCAGATGTTTCGCACTGTTCCCATAAATGAGAATGGACTGAACCACACAAGAATCCTGAGCACAGGTACTGCCGACATAAAATCAGCACCATATAAAACAGAAATAATCAACTCACTGAATATTGCAAATACAATACTTTGCGCAAATGATGTATATACAATTATTCCGTAAAGTCCTGAAACAGTTTTCTCGTACTTTTCAAATGATTCTTTTTTTGCTGTTAAAATAAGCGGTCTGTATGAATCTATTATTGCGGTATAAACAAATTGTAATACTGCCGCACTTGTCAATGCCGATGTATAATACCCTGTTTCATCGTATCCTGAAAGATTTGAGAGTAATATTACACTAACATTTTGGAATACCACAACTAATAAAGATGCAACAATATAATATCTGCTGCGATTAAATAATCGTTTTGCCGTTTTTATTGAAAACAGAAATTTCTGCCCACCTAATTTAAAATAAATCAGCACTAATAAGATACCGACTATTCCATATTCAATTGAATGAGATACAGCAAACCAAAATACACTTTTTTCAGTTACTAATAAGAAAATTTTATAAGCTGAAACGCAGAAATAAGACACAAGCATTACAATAGAAGAATATTTTGATAAAAGCTTGTACTGAAACCAGTATTGCATCATCTCAAGAACAAAGAACACAAGCATTAAGCTATAAAGTAAACAAACAATGAGTGTAATTGTTTCACCTGCATTCGCAACAGAAACAAAAATAAGAACTCCAACCATTGAAATTAATGAGGCAATAAAGTTAAGAGTAAGCGATGTTCCTAATATTTCCCCTTCTTTTTCAGGTTTGTCAATTAATTCTTTGACTAAAGTATTATCAAAACCTAATTTTACTATCGGTAATGCAAAAGCAACAACAGATGCTGCGTAATTTATAAGTCCATAGTTTGAAGGACCTAAATATCTTGCGCTGATAAATCCAACAACAAACTGCAATAGGGATTGCGCGATTTTGCAAACAATAATCCATTTGGCATTATTAAATACATGTTTAGTTTTCATGCCAAACGCACCCTTTCTTTAATCTGTTATCATTATCACTTTTCTCAAATCATCCTCAGTCCTTTTACAGACTGAGGATGATTTATGCCAATATTGCAATACTTTTTAAAGAACTGCACGACCATACTCGTCAAAGGTGTAGTTCATGCCAACTGATAATCCGTTAGTTTCCCATGCATAGTATGTACCGTTTCGCTTTAAAAGACCATTTGCTGTCACGAAATAATAATATCCGTCAACATAATGTAATCCCATATTTGCAGGTTTACCTGTCTTGTAATAATATATTTCGCCATCACGAGTTATGAATCCGTCAAGCATTTTGCCGTTTTCATCAAATTCATAATTGCTTTCAGGAAGAAGTCCATTACCGTCCCATACGTACTGCTTTCCTGTTGCAACTTCACCATTACTTCCGTGAGCGAAATAATAATCTCCATCTACAACCACAAGACCTGCTGTTTTTGGCTGACCAAGTTCATAATAGTAAAGCTCGCCATCTTTTTCTACAATACCGTCAAGGAGTTTACCATCAGCTCCGAATTCTCGGGTTGTCATAGGTAACAAATCATTTGTTTTCCATGTGTATTGCTTCTTATTTTCAGCCAGTTCTCCCTTTGATCCACCTGCGAAATAATAGTCGCCGTCAATATAAATGAGACCTGCTGTTTTTGGCTGACCCTGCACATAATAGTAAAGTACGCCATCTTTTTCTACGATACCGTCATACATTTTGCCGTCAGGACCGAACTCACGAGTTGCTTCAGGAAGTAATCCGTTTGTTTCCCATGTATATTGCTTCTTATTTACAGCCAGTTCACCCTTTGAACCACCTGCGAAATAATAGTCGCCATCTATACAAATAAGACCTGCTGTTTTTGGCTGACCCTGTACATAATAGTAAAGTACGCCGTCTTTTTCTACGATACCATCATACATTTTACCGTCAGATCCGAACTCACGAGTTGCTTCAGGAAGTAATCCGTTTGTTTCCCATGTGTATTGCTTCTTATTAACCACTACTTCACCGTTAGAACCACCTGCGAAATAGTAATCTCCGTTCACACATACAAGACCTGCTGTTTTTGGCTGACCAAGTTCATAATAATAAAGTACGCCATCTTTTTCTACGATACCGTCATACATTTTGCCGTCAGGACCGAACTCACGAGTTGCTTCAGGAAGTAATCCGTTTGTTTCCCATGTGTATTGCTTCTTATTAACCACTATTTCACCGTTAGAACCACCTGCGAAATAGTAATCTCCATTTATACAAACAAGACCCGCAACCTTAACCTGACCTAAATCATAATAATAAAGTACGCCGTCTTTCTCTACAATACCATTGTACATTTTACCGTCAGGTCCGAACTCACGAGTTGACTCAGGAACAATACCGTTACCTTGCCATACATACTTCACACCTGTTGATACTTCACCGTTTGAACCACCTGCAAAGTAGTATTCACCATCAACTTCAATTAAACCTGCTGCCTTTGGCCTGCCATCTACATAGTAACAAAGTGTGCCATCAATTTCAATTAATCCTGTATATGCTTTGTAATCATCGCCAAAAATACGATTTACCTGTTTACCTGTCATAGCATATCCGTAAACATCAAAATAGTAATAATTTCCATCAATGTATTGAAGTTCGTAAAGAGGAGCACCATTTTTTGAATAGAAGTAACCGTTTCTATCGGTATAGAAGCCATCAGGCACTACATAATTCTTATCGCAAGAACCGTCTTCATTGAAATAATATACTTTTCTGCTATTACTTTCAAATACCATCTGATATCCATCTTCTAAACGAATTGTATTTTCAAAGCAATAGTCCTTGCCATCAATATTATACCAGCCGTTTTTGCAGTAGCTTGGACCGTAGTAATATCTCTGACCGTAAAGAGTTGGTGCCCATACGCCTGTTGAAAGCTTACCTGTTTCTTCAAATGTGTAAGTTACACCATCGAAAATTTCTGCTTCGCCAACAGTTGCTGTAAGTGTTTCAAAATTGAAGTGATAATAATCATCACCGATTTGTTGCCAGCCTGATACCGGCTCACCTGCCTGTGCATAACGATATTCCTGTAATTCTTCGTCATAAAGCAAACCTGTGTATTTTGTCTTACCTACATTTACACCGTTTTCACCGAAGTCATAATAGTAACCGTCAATTTTGTGAACACCTGTTAATTTAACGCCACCCTTATAATAAGCATAGCCACCGTCAACATTTACCCAACCGTCGTTATTAGCACATATCAATGTATATTTATCTTCAAATTTTGCGTGAACATCTTCAAAATATCCGCCTTTTTCTGATTCAAGGTTTGGATTTACAAAAGGATATAATCCATAAACTGCCTGATTTTCAGATTTTGATGCAAATGTGTAAAGTGCATTTGCACGAAGATAAATCTTATAGCCAACCTGACCACTTGTTACAGCGTTGAGTTTGTTGTTTGAACCCCAATCAGCTGTATCCTTTGGTGTAACCTTAACACCGCTTACAATACAGATTGGATTTGCAATTGCAGGGTCAATTGCCTGAGTCTGCTTAATCCAGTTGAGTGTAACCTTAACTGTATTTGTTGCTTCATCAAATTCTGTTCCTGTTAATTCAAAATAATCTGAAACAATTTTAAGTTCGGAATAATCAACATCAAAATTCTTATCGAAAGTAACAGTTGTGCTTACTGTTGTCAATGCGCTTACTCGTTCTGCAAGCTGTAACAAGAATTTCCAAGCAGATGCATCAGACTCACCTGCTCCCGGAAGCATATAAACAATGTCCTGTAATTGGGCAGGAATCTGAAGCTGAGTCATATCGATAGCAAATGTATATGATGTTTCCATATCTTTATTCACATCGATAATTTCATAGTTCACATTATCTTCAGTTGTGGCATTTGAAACTTCTCTGTTCCATGCAAAAAGTCTGTTACCACCTGTTGCATTGTCAAAATCGAATGTTGCCTCACCCAATTTATTAAGAACAAGGTCCATTTTAGCTTCAATGCTGTTGTCTGCTGCTAATTTTGCTGTAACAACAACATTCTTTACAGCTGATGATTCATCACCAACAAATGTAAAACCATTGATTGTACCTGCATTTCTGCTGCTTAATTCAAAATCCACATCATCAGCATTAAATGCAACCTTTTTATTACCAATACGCAAAACTACAGGAAGCTCATAGCCCTCACCATAGATTACATTAGCATTTTTTCTTGAGAAATAAATTGATGTAGGAGTAACAACTTCAATTGACTTTGTTGCAAGGATTTCTTCACCTGACACAAGTCTTACTTCAACTGTTACGCCATCTTTAAGTACTGTTAACACACCGTCAGCAGTGATTGTTGCATTCTTTTCATTATCAACTGCCCAGAATGCACCTTCTGGAAGCTCTGCTTCGTTACCTGTTGCACTTACACCCTTTGCTTTAAACACAACAGTAGAATTTTCTGTTGCATAATCGTAATCGCTTTCAATAATCGCGTGGTCAAACGCAGTTGATGAAGATGCAGTTGAAGCAATATACCATGAAGTTGAAACTGAACGGGCAAATCCGTCAGAAGGCTTATTTGTAACATCAAATTCATCGGCACCTTCTTGTTTTGCAACATAAGTTGATGAGCCACCACCGTCAAGGTTAATAGCTTCAACACATCCTGCTTCATAAAGAATCTGTGCGATTTCGTACATTGAGCCACCACAAGAAACAGGCTCCTGACGACCGTCAAGCACCATAAATACAACCTTACCGGTTGCTGTGATACCTACTGCTGTGCGGGATGCTCTTGTTGTATTATCCTTTGATGCAACAATTTTGCCGTCTTTAATAAGAGTACCATTAAATCCACTGATAGCTTCTTTTAATTTACCTTTATAGATTGTTTCGTATTCTTCTTTTGTTCCGATAACTGCATTACCATCGTAATCAATACCGAAGAAGCCACTTGAATTAATATCCTTATAAACCACACCGTTCATAATGAGAAGACCTGCAGGTTCACCGGTACCCATATCAAAGCCGCTGCCGTTAACACCGGCAATTATGTTGAAATTCTCAACATCTGCGTTGTTTTCCTGTGCAGCTATCATCTGGTCCTTAACTGTCTGCATCTGCCAGCCATTATTAGGGTCATTATCACCATAGTTTGCATAAACATTAACATCTTCACGATTAATGTCTGCAGTTGCAAGGTAGTAAACCATCTGTTTACCATCTGCTGTAGTTGCCTTTTTTATTGTCTGATTAATACCAGGTGCCAATGTTGAATATTCTGAACTAAAAACTGTAAAAGCATCATTGACATTATTATCTACATAGTCACCTGCTAATTTACAAACATAATCAGCAAAAGCATAACAACAAGCAATTCTCAGGTCTGAAATATCATCAACCTTGAATTCCTTTGTGTCCTCAAGAGTTGCAATCATCTTATTACTTGTGTATGTAACATAAACCTTGTTTCTGATTTCTTCTCTTGTTCCTGTTGTGCCAAGACGATTATTAAGATAGAACTCTGCACGCTGAACATCGTTAAGAGTATCAGTGAAATATCCCATAAATGCAAGTACAAAGTCACCATACATATTCTCAACATCGACTTTATAATTAGCAAAATCAATTGTCTGCATGAAATATAAACCGTCAAGGTCAGAACGCATATCGAAAAGGTCAAACGCACCATCTTCGCAATCAGCATCAGGGTCTGCAAGATAATATGTAGAAATGATTTCTACCATTTCTTCAACAGTACCTGTGACAGGGATTTCAACACCCTGACCATCTGCAAAGCCATCAGCAGTATCGTTGATAAGGTCAACGATATCACCTGCCCATCCTGCAACGTCAGCGTGATTCTGGCTGTCCTTATTATGATATGTTATATCCATAACACCAAACATATGGCCAATATCTGCTAATTCGCCATTAGGCAACTGAATCATACCTAAATTTTTAAGACTGCAAATAGCAAGCCAGCTTTCAGGCTCATCAGGAATTGATAAATTAAGTTCATCTTCAATTACTGCTACATACTTTGCAAATTCTTTATCTTCCTTACCCGCCATAATTTCCCATGAACCTGAATTATAACGGTCAACACCTGTTCTGATATACTTGATTACCAATTCAGCAGGGTCTGTTTCAGGAGCTACTTCTGAATACATATATGCAAGTGATTCAAGAAGTCCAAGATACATAATGAAAGTATCCAAATCCTCAATAAGAGGAGTTTCAAGCACAGGAATTTCAGTATATTCTGCCTTTCCACAGCGTGAACAAGCCTCATAGCTTTCCCAACCCACTGATGAATATGTCGCAGGTTTTCCGTCTATTACAACCATATTATGTCCTAACGCCGGGGTTTCTGTCTGCTCAACATTAATGTAACCGCAGACTGAACAATATGTACCTGCTGTCATACCTGTTGCAAGACAAGTTGCAGGAACTTCATCTTCAATCACAAACTGATGACCTGTTGCTTCAACTTCATTTGCCTTGTAACTGTTACCACAAAGGTTACATGTGAATATTGAATAACCTCTCTGTGTACAAGTAGGAGCTGTAACAACCTCTTCGTAATTATGAGCACATGCTTCAGCTGTCATTACAGGCATTACCTGAGCTTCAGCTGCCATCACATTCATTACCTGAGCTTCAGCATAGCTTACAGTTGCAACACCTGTTGTTATCGGATTTTCAAGAACTGCCTGTAAATTTGCAACTGCACAAACCATATCGTAGTCAGTTTTATTAATCGCACCGTCTGCATTTACGTCTGCAGCAATAGCATAAATATCTGATAATGTTGTGAATTTATTTATTGCAAGGTCAATTTCAAGAGCATCAAAGCCGTCAACAGTTCCGTCACCATTTACATCACCGAAAACAATAACTGTATATGTCTTGAATATTGTGCCGTCAGCCTTCATAACAAGAATCTTGCTTCCTGTTGAGTTGCTGTAACCATTTTCATTTGGTTCAACCTGCATTACGCCGCCATTTACAACTTCAAATACATCAGCAGGTTTTGCAGTTTCTACTGTGTATGCATATAATGTGCTATGGTCAATTACACCATTTGTGGTATCCTTGACACTGAGTGCAGGAGCTTTTGTGCCACAAACTGTACAAACACCTGTTTCATCAAAGTCGTGGTGTACCCATGTGCCGTTATCATAAACGAACACCTTACAGTCAACACCTGAGTCATTAATTGTACTTGTGCTTGTAAATGAACCATCAGCATTTGTAAGTTTTGCCTGTTCAGCGGTAATATCTACATAGTTAATACCAACGTCCTCAACACATGCATCAAACTGATATGTTGTAACATTTGCACTTGGAGTAACGAGAACCTTACCTCTGCCTGTACTGTAAATATTTGCACCACCTGTTGTTGTAAGGTTTGTTGAAGTACCTGTTGCATTTGTTGTTGTAAAAATGAAACCTGCAGTAGCATCAAAAGTACCGTTTACGCAAACAGCAGCATCCTTAAGACTGCTTTCTGTTCGTGCAGTAACTCTACCCGGAGCATATGGAGGAGCTACAAATCTCTTGTTATTATAAACAGCATCTGAACTGTTACCATGGAAAATATAGTTTCCCCATGAATCCACATCGTAAATATATATACTGACGCCTGTTCCGAGAGCACCACTTGCACCCTCATCGATGTTGATTTCTGCACCGGGAAGCATTGCTAAATCCTGACTTATTGTGAAAGATGAACCACTCTTTGCATTAATTGTAAGGCTATGAGTAAGTGGAAGAGCATAGTCAGCTGAATTGATTGAAATAGATGTAATACCTGTAGCTACGTCAAAACTGATAGGTGACATTGACACAGCACCATAAAGGTCAACGATAAGACGGTCAAGATTTCCGTCATATCTCTTTTCAACATAGCCTGAACTTAAAACAAACATTGCGTTAGAACTCGAAATAAATTCCAATGTTGTTGTCTTATCAATAATGCTTGTATCCATTGTTGCTACAGCTGTTTCTTTTGCACCACTGTATATTCTGAGAGGAACTTCAATATTCTGAATATAATACTGAGAGAATAAGAATACCTTTTTAGCATCAGATAATTTAGATGTGTTATTACCACCCGGGAAGTCACCAACCTGAAAGTATTCATAAACATTAGCACCGCTGTTTGCAGTTACCTTACCTGAACCTGTAACGAAACCATAAGCATACATAATACCACCATTGTTAATAGTGATATTGCTGTTATTCTGCATTTTAATCATACCTACATTACCGGTTGGAGCATTACCTTTTTCAATCTGAGCACCACTCATACCAACGTGCTTTGCAGGAATACTTAATATTCCGTTAATAATAAGGTTTGCACCTGATGCCATTGTTAATGTACGGAAGGCTACAGGTTTAACATAAGGATTATCAGTAGCTGGAGTTATATACTCCGGTTTATCTGTGTATGATGTATTTGCACTGTCAAAAGGAATAAGGAGTGTAACACCTGAAGGAATAGTGTAGTCACCCGCCGGTAAAGTACCGTTATTTACGAGGTGAATTAACGTAGCACCGATTGACTGTGCGTAATTAACTGCTGATGACAAGCTGTTTGACAAGTATGTTGTACCAACACCGAAGAAAGCACTTCCATCGTCAAAAAGAGCCTTAACTGTACAATCACTGAATGGAGTTAATGTAAAAGATGTTTCCTTTGAAAGAACTGTACCGTCGCCATCTGTCCAACCAAGGAAGGTAACACCTGAATTAGGTGTTGCAGTCAAAGTCGCACCTTCTTTTGTAATTTCAGTAACATAGCCATCAGCAACAGCAGTACCGTTAAGTGATACTGAACCTTTACTGCTGTCATAATCAAATGCTACAGATGATGAATCCTTCGCAATAGTAAAACTGAAATTATTAAGAGTTAAAGTTACAGTTGTACCACTCATACCACTCTTTGACTCAATAACAACAGTCATTGATTCACCTGCAGCCAATTGCTTTGTATAGCTGCCTGAAGCACTACTGCTGTTTCCGTCAATAGAGAATGAGTTGTATGAACTAACTGAATAATTGAATGTAATAGCACCACTTATTGTAGAAGCGTTTGTAATAGTTATAGTTGCTTTCTTCTTTGAGAAAAGGCTACCTTTTGCAGTAACAGTTACAGTACCGCTTGATTCAGACAATGTACCATTTGAGTCAACCTTTGCAGTCACATTACCATCACAGAGAGTTACCGATTCGCCTGAAAGAAGCATAGGTGATGTTAATTTTATCATCACATCTTCCATATAACCCAATTTTTCAACAGATTCCAAATCAAGAACACTTTCCTGTTCTTCTTCACTAAGACTCATAAATGATGCTTTTGCACCCTCAATGTCAGCTTGAGCAGACATATAAGTCTCGTAGTCCATTTGGAGAACTGCTTTTTCAATCTCTTCGTTAGTTGGGTCAACCTTGCCAAAATACTTTACAAGGATGGTATTTACCTCGACGATAAAATCCCACTTGAGATTGATGTCAGTATCGTTTGCTGTTCCACTTGCAAGAACCTGAATCGGAATACAGGAAAACGCAATAATAGCAGCAAGTACTAACGCCACAATTTTTTTGCTTTTATTCTTATTCATATTTGTTACCTCCTGCGGTAATTTATAAATTAATACTATCTGAACCTTGTTCATTTCCTTTTTTTACCGGTATAAAAGGAAGAGCAAGAATAAAGTAAGCCATATAACCTGTTTCTGTACGAAGTGATGAGTTATAGAATGTCAATATGACACACATAACTGCCATAATCATAGCAACCTGACAGAACAATTTATTAGAGTTTTCTTGTTTTGATTTTTTGTAAACAAGTACAAAAACCATTACAAAGAACAATAAATATATAAAAAGTCCTAAATACCCTGTTTCAAGGAACAGAAATGCACTTGAAAACCAGTTATAATTAAGATATGAATACGCCCTGTAAAAAGGTGTATTACAAATTGCAAACGAAGATGTATCACAATTTCCCAATCCGAAACCAAAGATTTTTTCCAACGGCTCAATCAGGAATCTGTTGCTAATAGTCGGTATTGCTGTTAATCTGCCTAAATCTCGTGCTGAAGAATAATTGGTTGCAAAAATCAAATCAATAATGTTATCAATATCAATCGCTCTGCCCTCACCAAAAAGTTCAACAATCAAGGTACTTGCAATCATTATTAAAAAGAATGAAATAATATAAATAATAACCTTTTTCCAAGAAAATTTTGTTATGATTGAAGCCACTACGAGAATAATCACAAACATAATGAAGAAAATCTTTAATTCTGCCATAACTGAAATAACTATGGTAATTCCACATTTAGCAAAACAGGAAACTGCGCTTTCCATATCATTGAAAAAGCTGACAATTGACTTGGCAATTACAATTGTAAAGAATACAATTATGTAAGCGTTACAGCCTCTTTCAACACCGAAAATGCCGCCAAGATAATCCTGTCTGTATCCCAATACAAAGAACTGGAATAAAGAAACTATTGCATTTATCCAAAACATCTTATCCAGAAAACTCACACATACATCAGCATCTTCTGAATCAAAAAATATGGTGAATGCCAAAAATGCAATATAAACTCTCAGGTTATTTCGTAGTCCCCATAAAAAGTAAAATGGTGATTGGAAATTAAACAAATAAACAATTAAAGCTAATACAAAAAATACTGCCACTATTGTAATTGCCGGAGCGATATCCTTTTTTACATATGCTCTTTTTACAAAAAGTAAAAATACCAAGGCACCTATCCAACACACATCAATAGAATATTTTATAAAGCTTGGGAGTCCGAGAAAATCCTGAAAAAATGAAAGGAAAAATGGCATTAAGAAAATTATGTATGTAAAAATTTCAGGCAACGCTCGTTTTTTTACAATTAATCTTGTGCTTTCTAACTTCATTTCTTAAGCTCCATTTAGTGCTAATTTTAGTAATATACGACAAACCCAGTATAATCTGAATTTAATACATAGAAAAAATAATTTTAAAGCATTTGACTTAGGCTTAAAGCTACCAAAAGTAATACTTTTTTGTAGAAGATTGTCGTTGAAAAAACCATACAACAACCTTTTTTTCTCTTTATCGGAAAAATCACACGCTTCTACTTGCTTCATTCCCGCAAGTGCATATATATGATATCTTGCACGGACATAATCAGTCAATAGGTTATTATTTCCATACTTTTCACATATTCTGATGCAATACTCAAGGAATTTATTATTAAGTTCTTGTAAATCTTTTCTGTAGGTTTTTGAGAAAGATTTCTCGTTCTGAAAATAATAATAAAAGTATTCCGGAATTATTGTTACTGATTTTACAAACTGAAAAAGCTCAAGATGAAATATTGCGTCTTCTGATAATATTTCTCTTTCAGATTTGTATTTTATATTATTATCCTTAATCAGTTGTAAATTAAACATCTTATTACAACTGCTTATGCCGATTCCTTTTTCGTGAACCAACAATCCCGGAAGAATATCATCCGTAACCTGATTATCAGTAAAATAGTATTCAACCGTAACAACGGGTGTTTCTTTAGTTGTACCATCAGCATAAACAGTATAACGACCAAACATAACAACATCTGATTGCGTCTTTTCTATTGAAAGAATACATTTTTCTATTGTCAACAAATCAATATAGTCGTCACTGTCAACAAAAAGAATATAATCACCACAAGAATTTTCAATTCCTGTGTTTCTTGCCATTCCTGCACCTGCGTTTTGTTTATGAATAACCTTGATACGATTATCCTTTTCAGCCCAATCGTCACACATTTGAGGGCAACCGTCAGGTGAGCCGTCATCAACAAGTATAATCTCTAAATTTTTATATGTCTGATTTACTATTGAGTCAATACATCTGTCTAAATATTTTTCAACATTATACACAGGTACAACAACAGTAACTAAGGGATTGTTCATTAAATTACCTACTTAAAATTTCAATTGCATTATTCCAATCGTATTCCTTAACACTTTCTCGTGATGAAACTTCATTGACAGATAATGCATTTTCAATTATTTCATTGATATTCTCAAATGAATCAATATGATAAAACCCATTTTTCCCTTCAAATTCCTTCATAGCACCGTAAGATGTTGTTACAACAGGCAAATTACACGATGCTGCTTCAAGGCAGGATAACGGGATATCTATACAATGACCTTCTTCCACAACGGGAAAGAAATATAAATCGGATAACTGATATACCTCCTGAATTTCAGGAATATAATCATCAATAATTTTAATGTTCGATTTGCTTTGTAATCTGTTTTTCAAATCAGTATTCTGCTCGTTTTTTGTCAACGTACTTGTAACAAGCAAAACCTGATAATCGCCACTTATATTTAACAATTCACCAATATTTCTGCCTTCATTAAGGTGACCCACATGAAGAATAACAGGTTTGTCAGGCGAAAAACCATACTTGATTTTCAATTCTCTTGATTTTTCCGCTGAAGCCGGAACAAATTTTTCCGTATCAACACCCGTTTTTATATATGAAACTCTTTCACCTGCACACACTTCAAAATCCTTATATGCAGATTCTGAAAGTACGAACAATTTTGCCTTACTGCTTTTAAGTAAGAAACCACTTAATTTATCAATACTGTCATGCATTGAAATCAAAACCTTTAAATCTTTACAGAATAATGATAATATCCAGATTCTTACTGCAGTTGCAATTATCTTTGCGGGAAAAGGAAGATATAAAACATTTCTTTCTTTTCTTAATAATTTAATCAAAGGAATACTCAACAAAAATTTATTAAGTTCCATTTTTACATCAGTTAATTCCGATGTTCTTTCATAAGAAACTACTTTTACATCACTTACCGCTGATTTAATACGCTTTATTAAATTGTATGCAACATTGACGCTTCCTTCGTCAGCGTTTTTTATTAAACAGTTAGTAAGTATCAGCATTGTGCCATTCCTCTTTAAAACGACCTATTTGCATTTTTCACAAGTTGAACAAGCATCCAATTCTTCCTTTGACACCTTGCCATCACGGAAATCACGGACAATTTTATTTTCATACATTGAGTATTTTTTCTTTTTCCAGAAATTAAGGAATTTATGCTTTATAACCCACAAAGCAGGTACCCATATGTATTTATGCATTGCAGGAGAAACTGAACCAATCATCCAACAGTTCCTGTCACA
Organism: Candidatus Fimenecus sp.; assembly: GCA_045531435.1. Lineage (GTDB taxonomy): Bacteria > Bacillota > Clostridia > Oscillospirales > Acutalibacteraceae > Fimenecus. Next base: position 2,090 of record JAZSDZ010000013.1, on the reverse strand, counting down.
GCAACGAACCTTTTTGCGGACTTTTTCTGCTTTTTCACTGTTCCAGAGTTCGTCCCACTCCTGAGTATTAAGGTTACCCATAACCTCTTTTTCTTTTGTTCCGTTACAAGGCATTACATCACCATAAGGGTCAATAAAAAACGTATCGAAACTCATGTCACAAGGCAAAAGCCTTTTCTGACTGAATATATAATTGATAAGACCGTGGTTAAAATATGCCCTAAACCATTTTTTAGGGCTGTTGGAATTAAGAAGCTCATTTACTAAATCTTCAAAATTCTGTGCAACCATAAGTCTGTCGTTAATAATGTTATTTGATTCTACAAAGTAAAAGCTGTTATGGAGAGATGCAGTTGCAAATTCCATATTCAAATCATTTGAAATATTATACAAAGGAACTAAATCGGGAGCGTTTTTATCCTGAACGGTCATTCCGAACCCAACATCCTTCATTCCCATATCTACGAGCTTTTTAAGTGTTGTATAGCCACGGTTATATCCGTCTTCGAGTCCTCTAATTTCGTTATTTGTATTTTCAAGTCCTTCAATAGAAATTCGTATTCCAACCTGAGGAAATTCCTTACACAAAGCAACAATACGGTCAGTAAAAAATCCATTTGTTGAAATAACAATTCTGTCACTCTTTTTATATAATTCACGGACAATATCTTTTAAATCCTCACGGATGAAAGGTTCACCACCTGTGATGTTTGTGAAATACATCTGTGGCAATTTGCGAATTGTCTCTATTGAAATTTCTTCTTCAGGTTTTGAAGGAACTTTATATCTGTTACACATTGTGCATTTCGCGTTACAACGATATGTAACAATAACTGTTCCGTTAAGTTTTTTTGACATATTAATCGTCTCTTTATCTATTTTAAAATACTTAAATGCTTTTCTGCTATCTTATCCCATGTATAATTGTTCAAAACATTCTTTCGTGCTTCTGCTGATACCTTTTCAGCTGCTTGGGGATGACTAATCACCTTTTCAACTATTTTACACACATCATCATATTTACAATCAACACTGCCTTCACCCATATTAAATTCTCGTTCTAACGAAATAATCACAGGTGTTCCTGATGACAATGATTCAGGAATAACAAGTGGAAATCCCTCATATTTTGATGAAAAAACTGTAAGCTCTGCCATATTATAAAGCTCGTTCAGTTCTTTTCCCGGCTTTGTCATTCCAAGATATAAAACATTATCTGACAGGTCATTTTCTTCTATATAGTTATCGATTTCAGTTTTATATGCTTCGTCAACTATTCCACCCGCATAAGCATAAACCAAACCATCATTTTTCTTTAATAACGGCATCAGCGTTTCAATCATACGCTTCTGCCCTTTGTTCTCATATACAGAACCGACTTGCAGGATAATTTTCTTATTACTCAGGTTATTTTTATCTTTAATTCTGTCAATTTCACTTTCTGTCAACGGCTTATACAGTTCTGTATTAACACCGTTATTTATTCTGACAATTCTTTTTTCGTCAACATTAAGATACTTTACTGCATTCTGCTTTGTCTGTTCATTAAGAACAAGAACAACATCTGCTTTTTTCATACATTCAATTTCCTGAAAGTATCTTTTTTTCAGTACAGGCTCTGCTTCTTCCCACGGAAGAGACCAATAGCCATTATGATTTGTATATGCAACCTTTGCCTTTTTTCTGTACTTTTCAGGAACAAGCTTTAAGAAAAAAAACATATTGTACTGATTATGAAAGTGAAGTACGATTTTTTCGTCAGCGTGTTTAAGTATTTTGGTTAATTTCAATGCCAAAGCAATTGAATAAACGACACGCTTCAACTTATGGAGTATTCCAAGACTTAAATCAGCCTTTGTAAATACTGACGGTACTTTCACCTCAATAACAGGAAGGTCAGTTTCGGCACGATTGTCATCAGCAATATCAATTATCTGAACATCTTTATTGAGTTTTATAAAAGAACGCGTAAGTTCTTCAACAACAATCTCCGTTGCTGCTCCCATCTGTGCAGGAATACTTGTATATCCTGTTCCTATTTCGTAAATCTTCATTTTAAGTCGGAGGCCAAGCGGTCTTAGGAAGACAAC
>JAZSDZ010000021.1:0-5004 GCA_045531435.1 Candidatus Fimenecus sp. | reverse complement strand
GCTGACAGAGTTGAAGACAGCAAAAAGTTAGTTCAATATATGGCAGAACGACCGGGCGTTGAAAAATTAGGTTCACATGGTCTGTTCAGCTTCGATGATGAAAAAATCGATTTAGATTCTGTTGCTGATGAGGTTTCTAATCACGAAGGATTGGTCTGGACTCATGTTGTGAGTCTCAAACGAGAAGATGCAGAAAGACTTGGTTACAACAATGCGAATGCATGGAAAAGTTTGTTGCAGAGAAATGTTTTTGACATCGCACAAGCTCATAAAATCAAACCAAGCAACCTGAAAATATATGCAGCTTTCCATGATACAACTCATCATCCTCATATACATTTGCTTGTGTATTCTCAGGATGTGAAGGAAGGTTATCTCACCAACAAAGGCATAGAAAATCTTCGTAGCAGATTCGGTAATGACATATTCCGTAACGAACAATTCAAACTCTTTCAGGAGGAAACCCATCAGCGTGATGAAGTAAAATCGCTTCTTCGAAAGATGCTTGAAGATAAAGGTTATCATTTTAATTCCACACCGGAGTTGCAAAATATGTTCGTGGAGTTGTCAGAAAAGCTTTCATCCATAGAAGGTAAGAAACAATATGGTTACTTGCCGAAAGATATTAAAGCGTTGGTTGATAAAATTCTTGTTGAGTTGTTCAAGGATGATAATCTATCTGAGATGTATGAAAAATGGAATGACATCAACAGAGAAAAGCTATCGCTCTACTATGATTCAAAAGAGAAACCTGACATTCCTATTGAAGATAATAAGGAGTTCCGTAGTCTTAAAAATATGATAATAAAGTTTGCAAAAGACTATGGCGAAGCAGAACACAAAGAATATATATCAAAAAACTTTGCAAGTGATTATGCTTTTACAAACATTGCAAAAGCATTTTTCAAATTGTTTGAAAGCAGTTATCGGGAGAAAAGTAGTAAACTCAACTCAAAAATTGATAGTAAGCTAAGAGAAAAAATCAACGAGAAGAAACTTGCTCAAGGACTTAAAATCAATGTTTCCTTTGCTGATGATGAGGATGAAGAAGAATACTTTGGGTTGAGTATGTAAAAATTTTTTGCTCTTAGTAACGAACATTTGTTTTGGATTGGCGTTGGTTCAGATATCTATTCGATACACTTACAACAAATTTTGTGAGTGTATTGTTACATAGGTTAAAACATTTCAAAGTAAGTCTTGCAAATATTTTATCGCAGGCAAGCGTTATGAAATGTGAAAATTTATAAAACAAGGAGGTGAATATGGAATGAAAGGTTATAAACCGAGAGACAGTTTGTCATCTCTCAAAAGCAAAATCACAGTTGAATTTATCAACTGTAAAGAACCAATTAAGAATAACATAATTAAAATTTAAACACGAAAGGATAGTGATATGAAACCAAGGGTGTGGCATTATGTCACGCCGGTTTACAAAAAAGAATATAAAGCCTTGTCCCTATAATATAAATAAGTTTAGGGGGTGGCGCTATGAATAAACCGATTATAACCGAGAAGCTTGTTAAGACTTCTGAATTGAAATTAGGAAATTGTTTAATCATAGTTAACGAGTATGCCCCCAACCTCACCAAAGACCAAAAAGAAATCGCTGAAATAAAAATCAAAAATTCATTGGTAAAGGCATTCGGAAATGATGAAGAATAGTCTGGACTTTGAAAGCCGATTGGAGTATTGTGTTGTTGGCTTAATGTGTCATAGAAAGGTGATAGTTCTATGATAGCAATTTATGCCCGTCAATCGGTAGAAAAAGAAGACAGTATTTCAATCGAATCACAGATTGAAATGTGTGAGTATGAAGCGCGTGGTGAGGCTTATTTAGTATATTCGGATAAAGGTTTCAGCGGTAAAAATACCAACCGCCCCGAGTTCCAAAGAATGATGAGTGATATAAAATCGGGAAGAAAAGGTATTACAAAAGTAATAGTTTACAGGCTTGACAGAATCAGCAGAAGTATCCTTGACTTTTCAACTATGATGGATACCTTCAGTAAAATGAAAGTTGAGTTTTCTTCAGCAACAGAAAGATTTGATACAAGTACCCCTATGGGCAGAGCAATGCTGAATATCTGCATAACATTTGCTCAGCTTGAAAGAGAAACAACTCAGCAACGTGTTCGTGATACTTATGCGGCTCGTTCGCAAAAAGGCTTTTATATGGGTGGCAAGATACCTGTAGGTTTCAGAAAAGTTGATTTAACCATAGACGGAATCAAGACCGGAATGTATGAACAGATTCCGGAAGAGGTTGAAGTGGTTAAAATGATTTTTGAAATGTATGCAGATGTCAATAACTCTAATTCGGCTATTGCCGAGGCTGTTCGCAATAAGCACAGTGCAGCAGTGAGAGAAAGAATTGTAACCCGAGCAAGAATACAGGATTTTGTTAAGAATCCGATTTATGTAAAAGCTGATATGAATATCTATAACTTTTTCAAGTCAAAAGGTGCAAAGATTGTTAATCCGCCTGAGGATTTTATCGGTACAAACGGTTGCTACTTATACACAGGTGATAAGGGAACAAGAAAACAGACTGATTTATCAAATACGGTGTTGGTTATAGCACCTCATGAAGGTTTCATTGATTCTGAATTATGGATTGCTTGTCGTGAAAGAGCGTTATCTCAACAACAGATTAAACGCAATCCAAGAGCAAAAAACACATGGCTTGCAGGTCTTATCAAATGCGGTAATTGTGGTTACGCAATTATCAAGAAAACCTATGAAGCTAAGAATGTTAGTTACTTTTTATGCTCAAGGAAAATGAATGACAGATTGTGTACGGGTGCAGGAAGAACGATTCATGCAGATGATTTTGAGAATGCAATTTACGAAAAAATGAAAGAGAAATTGGCAGACTACAAAGTGATTGAGCATGGCGTTGCACCACCAATAGACCCGAGAGTTGAAGAACTGAAATCAAGAGTAACTGAAATAGAAACTGAAATTCTTGAAACAGTCAAAGGTGTTAAAGATGCAAGTCCAACAGTTATGAGATACATAAACGAAAATGTTGAAAGATTAGAAGATGAGAAAAGGCAAACGGAAGCTGAAATTCAAAGGTTAAGCGAGAAAAGTTTCGCAATTAAAGAAAAGGTTATATGTGATTTTGAGAGGTTCAATGAACTCTCTTTTGAACAAAAAAGAGCAGTTGCAAATGCCATCATAAAGAAGATTTATGTGTCAAAAGACAAACTCGACATAATCTGGAACATATAACGAAAATACTGGGCAGAATAGCCGTTCTGCCCAGTAAATAAAGGAAAATTTTTTCCATTTGAACGCTTTGGGTCACCGAAACGCTGATAGTGTACTATTTCGCGTTCGCGAAGGAACTTGATGGGGTCGCGAACGTCAGGGTCATCAACAAGGCGGAGAATGTTGTCGGAGGTTGTACGAGCCTTCTGCTCGGCGGCAAGGTCCTCGTGAAGGTCGGTTATAACGTCACCTTTTGACTGCATACTTGCGGCAGTCCAGGGGAAACCACTTGCAGCAGTAGGATATACACCTGTTGTGTGGTCAACAAAGTAGGTGTCAAAGCCACTCTTTTTAATCTCTTCTAACGAAAGATTTCTCGTAAGCTGATAAACAATCGTGCCTATCATCTCAAGGTGAGAGAGTTCTTCGGTACCTACGTCCGTCAGTAGGCCTTTAAGCTCGGAGTAGGGCATTGCAAAGCGCTGGGAAAGATAGCGTAAACTTGCTCCCAACTCACCATCGGCGCCGCCGTATTGACTTATTATTATTTGTGCGAGTTTAGGATTAGGATTTTTGATGTTGACGGGGTATTGTAATTTTTTTTCGTAACAGAACATAAATCAATCACAGCTCCTTTGATTTTCCCACGGCCATGGGTCATTGAGCCAATCGGCTTCGTATGAACTTGAAACAGTGAGTGGGCCGTATTTTTTCTCATACTCAGCCTTGAGTTTTTCTGTTTCGTCGGTGTATTTGCGGAACATTTCATTTGCGGCACGGTCGCAGGGATGTGTGTCGAGGTACATATGAAGTTCCCATGCAGCGAACTGTGTTGCAGAAATACGCATAAGAAGTTTCTTTTTATCGTTCATTCATAATACTCCTTCCGCAGAATGGCTTATTAAGAACACAAAAAAGAGTACCCTCGCGCAATGCCACCTCGGGTGAATACGAGGTTTTGTCGAGTTGGAAGGGTACATAAGCCATAGCTACAACAGGATTTTCGGGTAATGCGGTTGTAACGCAGTGCTTTTTACAATCGGGTGATGAAATCTGCATAGCAGTTTCAACTATATTGAAATTGCAGTTGTTATCCATTGCTATTCTCCTTTTTCGGATTGGTGTTAACACACCTGATACATCATATGGACAAAGGGGAAATGTGTGAATATTAGTTTAAAAGTACCATAAATATCCCAATAGGTATGCTATAATATACCTAACTTAAGAAACTTTGTGTCAAGGTAGGGAAGTTTAATGTATATAAAATCTTTAAAACTTACGTCAGATGCGGATGAAATAACATTTATAAAAAATCAGGTGCGCACTTGTTATAACGGTGTTTATCCTTTTAAAATCTTCCCTGACAAAGGGCTTGATAGGGTGGATTTTGCACCTGTAACTATTTTCTATGGTGGTAACGGTTCGGGCAAAACAACTTTGCTGAATATTCTTGCAGAAATGACAGGTGTAACCCGACATTCTGCATTCAGCGGGAGTGCATTTTTCAAGGAATATACAAGGCGTTGTCAGTTGGATGCGAAAACCATACCCGAGGGTAGTCAGATTCTTACAAGTGATGATGTATCTGATTATATTCTTAATGTCAGATATCTTAATGATGGTATTGATATCCGGCGTGAAGAACTTATTCGTGAATATGTTGAACGAAAGTACAAAAAACATGAAATAATAGACATTGCAAATTATCATGACTGGAAGGATGATTATGATGCAAAGTCAAAATCCGAGTCTCGATTTGTAAAGGAACGACTTATGCGTAATGCT
>JAZSDZ010000177.1:0-18438 GCA_045531435.1 Candidatus Fimenecus sp. | reverse complement strand
CAATTATCTCTTCCTGAACAATTGTTTCTTCGTCTGCATTTTCAGTTGCTTCTTCATCTGTTTCAGTGTCTTCTTCAACTTCGTCAATTAAAGATTCTTCTTCCTCATCAAAAAGAAGAATTTCCTTAAACTGTTCTTCCTGAATAACTGTTTCTTCAACAATTTCGTTATCTTTTTCTTCGTTTACAATTTCTTCAGCAGCTTCTGTTTTTTCTTTTTTGCCCCATGAGAAAAGTGGTTTCTTTTCCTTCTTTTCTTCCTTAACTACTGTTTCTTCAGTTGTAGTTTCCTTTATTTCTTCAACTTTCTCTTCTGATACTTTTTCTTTATCTTCTGCCTTGTTTTTCTTTGGCTTCTTTACATCTTTAGTTTTTTTCTCTTTTGGAGTCTCATAATTCTTTTCCTTTTTTCCAAGGAATGGTAAAAACGGAATTCCTCTTGGGACATATTCTTCCCACTCTTCTTCCTCATCATCTTCCTCATAATCCTCGTTAAAAATAGAAGAGAAATCCTGTTCTAATTCTTCAACATCCTTTTTTTCTAAAGGTTTATCTTCAAAAACAGTTTCAAGATGTCCGTCAACTGTTTCATTACTTTTGTTCTTGAGTTGTTTGTCTTTTTTTGCCAAAATAACACCTCCTGACCACATACAATATTATTATACAAGTTTTTTATAGATTTTGCAACAAGAAAAAAAGGGTAGATTTCTCCACCCTTGAAAATTATCTCAGTTTTTATTAAGTGCTGCGAAATTACCTTTGTTTGCTGTGTAAAGTTTCTTGAATACTTCAAAATTCTTATCATAAACAGCCTTGTTTTCCTTGTTTGGAATATATGTATTCAAGGCAGGAATAAGTTTCTTTGCTTCCTGAACATTCGGAATAATACCTGCATTAACAGCGATAAGCACCGCTGCACCAACAGCACCAACATTCTGTGGACTTGCAACAGTTTCAACTACTCTGCCTGTACAGTCAGCAAGAATCTGACTTGTAACCGATGACAAAGCACCACCACCAACAAAACGGATTGTGTTTGAAGTCTTAATCTTCTTTTCCTGTGTTTCGAGGAACCAACGAAGATGGAAGCAAACACCTTCAACAACTGCACGAATAAGTTCAGTTTTACCTGTATCAAGGCTTATGTTGAAGAACATACCTCTTGAATTAGGGTCTTCAAATGGACAACGGTTACCATGAAGCCACGGTGTAAAGATTACGCCACCACTACCTGCAGGAATTGAATCCACAACAGCCATCATATAATCATAAAGGTTTGTATAAACAACTTCCATATCTGCATTTTTGTGCTTAAGGTCGTGTTGCTTATCAAGATAAATATCAATTTCATCAAGTGCTAAATGGTCTTTAACCCATTCAACACACTTACCTGCAGTTTCAAGCTCACCAAAATAATTGTAAATTCCGTCAGCAGCACCAACAACTGCCGCCATCATAGTGTTTGCATCAACAACACTCTTGTCAACAACTGTTGAAACCCAACCTGATGTGCCCTGATAAATATGTGTATCACCAAGAGCAGTTGCACCTGCACCAACACCGATAAGTGTAGCGTCGCCACCACCACCAAAAACTGCGATTCCGGGAACAAGACCTAATTCTTCAGCTTGCTTTGCACGAAGCTCACCGATTTTTTCAGTACAATCAGCAATACGAGCAAGGTGGTCCATATTAACACCAAGAAGCTTACAGATTGTCGGACTCCAATTCTTCTTTTTGATGTCATAAAGAAGTGCACCAAAAGCAGAGTCCTTTGTCATAGCAAATTCACCTGTCATTCGACAAATGAGATATTCCTTAACATCAAGCCATTTATATACATTTTTAAATACTTCAGGCTCATGAGCCTCTGTCCACTTATATTTCCACACAGGGTCCTTAACGCTGAGTGCAGCAGCACCGGTAATTGCAAGTGATGGAAGGAGTTTAAAAATATTACCGCCTGCAATCTGTGGTCCGTAAGCCATACCCTTCTTAAGTTCTTCAGTTGCACGCTGGTCCATATAACTGAACGCACGACGAACATAATTACCGTCTTTATCAACAAGAACCAAACCCTGCATCTGTGAACAGAATGAAATACCATAAACATTTTTAGGGTCAACACTTGATTCACTGATAACCTTCTTTGATGTTGAACACATTGCTGCCCACCATTCGTCAGGGTCCTGTTCGGCGCCACCGTTTGGCATAATATAAAGATTATAACCCTCACTCGCAGCAGAAATAAGTTCAATCGTCTTTCCTATCTTGAAAAGACAAGTTTTGACACCTGTTGTACCTATATCAAATGCAAGAGCATAAATTTCTTTTTCCATTTTTACTTTCTCCCTTATATAAATAAAGATTCACTTTAGAATTTATATTTTGCATTTTAACACATTAAAATTAAAATGTAAAGTTTATTTATAATGTGTCCCCCCTGAACGCAGTGAAGAGTCTCAGTTTTGAGATTCTTCATTTCATTCTGAATGACTACTCTTCATAATTTTCATTTCTTTTCTGAAAACAATGGCAAATGTAATTGATGCAGTTATTATTGATATTGCATCTGAAACAGGCTCTGCAAGAAATACTGCAAAAACCTTATTTTCAAAGAAGTTTGGCAAGATATAAATCAAAGGTACTAAAAGAATTACTTTTCTTAAACAAGCAATAAATAGTGATGCTTTTGCTTTGCCGAGTGCTATAAATGTCTGTTGAACTGCCATCTGTATTCCGAAGAACACCATTGCACAACCATAAAGTCGGATTGTCCATGTTGCAGTTTCAACCAATTCAGGATTATCGTTAAATATTCCGATAAAGAACTGTGGGAACAATTCAATAGCCATACCGAAAATAAAAACATAAGAGAAGCAGATAATCAAGAAAGCCTTAAACGCCTGTTTGACTCTGTCAGCATTTTTTGCACCATAATTAAAGCTGATTATAGGCTGTGCACCCTGACCGATACCCTGTGCGGGTACCCAAGCCATCTGGAAAACTGTTGTACAGATTGTCATAGCCCCTACTGCAATATCTCCACCATATTTCTGTAATGATGAGTTGAAAGCTATATTGATTACAGCTTCGGTTGCATTCATAATAAATGGTGAGATACCAAGAGCTAATACAGGTGCAAGGATTTTACCACTTGGCAAAAGGTTTTCTTTTCTTATTCTGAGTTTTGTCTTTTTTCCGAGTAAGAAGCAAAGTACCCATACTGCAGAGACTGCCTGTGAAATAATTGTAGCAATTGCAGCACCGCTGACACCCATATCAAAAGCAAAAATAAATATAGGGTCAAGGATAATATTACAAATTGCACCTATTAGCACAGTTGCCATACTGATTTTTGTAAAGCCCTGTGTTGTGATGAACATATTAAGACCGAGGCTAATCATAACAAAAATTGAACCTGCGGAATAAATCCGCATATATGGAAGTGCATATATTATTGTTTCTTCACTTGCACCGAAAGCCATTAAAAGCCTTTCACCAAACATCATAAAAAGTATGGTTAATACAATTGCAAATAAAATCAATAACACAAAGCAATTACCAAGTATTTTCTCTGCTTTTTTAATATCGCCTTTTCCCATTTCAATAGCAGCACGAGGTGCACCACCCTGAGCCACAAGCATTGTGAATGCAGAAATAAGAGTGATTACAGGCACACAAAGTCCAACACCCGTAAGTGCTACTGTGCCCACATCCTCCATATGTCCTATATAAATTCTGTCAACAACATTGTAAAGAAGATTTACAATCTGCGCAAGAATTGCAGGAATACTGAGTTTCACCATAAGCTTCCACACAGATGTGGTAGCCATTTGTTGTGATATATCTTGTTTCTTATCCATTATTTCACCTTTATATTAAATGGTTGTACTTTTCTAAATACTCTTTCATTTTGTCTTTTGTAATATACTCCGTCAAACAACCAACACCAGTTACACACTTACCACCTGTGATATTACCTGCTAAAATACATTTTCTGAAATCAAAATCGTTGTAAAGTCCATAGATAAAGCCTGAAAGGAATGCATCTCCTGCACCTGTTGCATCTACACACTTAAACTCGTCAATGTTATCAACTATAAAATAATCATTGTCATATCCTGCACAACCGAGTTTGCCAAGCTTTACAACAGGCTTCGGGAAATATTCTCCAAAAATTTTAAGTGCCTCTTTATAATCCCTTGTGCCTGTCAGCTTTTCAGTTTCGTCAATATTCGGTGTGTAATAATCGGCAATTTCAATTAACTCCTTATGCTTTTCAATGGACATATCCTCACTATATCCCGTATCAAGAACAAGGATTGTTCCGTCCTTTTTAAGTTCCTTATACACAGGAGTGATTTTTTCCTGCATTGCAACAACCTTTGCACCCTTAAGCGCATTATAGATTTTTTCAAGCATTTCATCAGAATAAGTTTCCGTGCCACCATAAGACACAAAAGTCCTGTCTGTACTTGTGATAATTGCAGATGTCACATTCAGCGGATAATTCTGACTCTCAAATATTTCGTAATTCGTTCCACTTTTTATAAGTTCACCTTTTGCAAACTTTGAAAACATATCGTCACCTAAAAATGTGCCGATTTTAGCAGGAACCCCTAAACGGGAACAATTTATCATTGTAGCAGGCAATCCGCCACCAAGGCAAACCTTAAAATCCTTACAATAGATTTCTTCGCCTTCATTTGGAATTCGAGGCATTCCCGAGTACAACAAATCAACATTTAATTTTCCGAATGCAGCAACAAAACTCATTTCCATTCACCTGTATAATCTTTGTTAAGTTCAATGTAACTGTCAACAAGCTTTTCTGCCAAAGAATATGAACCTACCAACGGATGTAAATAAAGGCAATCAATAGCACTTTCTCTGTCACAATTTATAATTGCCTTTGATGCAAGTCGTTCATAAGCCTTGACTCTTGTTATAATCTCTTTATTTTCAACAGGTACATTACCGATTTCGATTGGTTTCACCTTACCATCTTTAATTTCACAGGAAATCTCAACAGTGTCCTTTTCATCGAGGAAATCAATAGCCTTGTTATCATTTGGAATACAGGCAATCATTCGTGATTTTTCAGCTGAATTTTTAGCATCGATTATTCCAAGTGCAACACCTGCATATCCACCGTCGTCGGGTGCATACATATCAAAATGCCATATTGATTTTCTCTTTTCACCTGTTTCACTTGCCATATATGAATTTTCACGAAGACCATAATAATAATCAAATATTTCAAGTGCTTTTTCGAAATTATTTTCAATATCAACCGCCGACAATTCCTCTGTCATTTTCTCGTTGATATCGGCAATCTGCTCACCACGGGTACGCTCTGCGTTAAGGATATTCTCAACAGCCTTTTCACGGTTATAGAAATAGTACATATATTCATTTGGCACGTACTGTTTTCTCATCAAAAAATCTTTGCTGAAATATCGCAAATCAGTATTTTCATAAGCCTTATCATCACTTACGATTTTTGCTGTAATATCCTCACCTTCTGCCTTGATATACTTAAAGAAAGACAAGTGATTAAGACCATAGCAAAGGGCTTCCAGATGATTTTCAGGATAACCATACAGCTCTTCAAATCGTCTTAACATTCCACTTGGTGCATCACAAATACCGTAGGTAAAATCATATCCCATATCACGAAGAGTCTGTGACACAACACCTGCAGGATTTGTGAAATTAAATACCATAGCATCCGGCTTTGCGTATTTTTTCACCAATTCGCAATACTCCTTTAATGCAGGAATGCTTCGCATAGCAAATGAAAAGCCTGCTGCACCTGTTGTTTCCTGTCCTAAAATTCCCATATCAAGAGCAATTCTCTCATCACGGCAACGCATACGGTCACCACCTGCACGAATTGTTGTGATTACATAATCAGCATCCGTAATTGCTTCTTTTCCGTCAGTAGTCAGCATAAATTTCAAATCAGGACAAAGACGGCGAGAGACTTCTCTCGCCATCTTGCCGTAAATGTTTAATTTTTTCTCATTGTTATCCATAAAGACGAGTTCTTTAATTCCCATCTTCTCGGCTCTACCCGCAATGCTCTTTGCAAGAAACATTGAACGGACTCCGCCACCACCGATAACTGCAAGTTTCATATTATCACCTATCAGAGAACATCAAATACGTTGCTTTCGCCACTATCTAAATTTAGTCTGAGTGTCTTATCAACACCATTTTCTGTGAAGTCAAGACGAATTACATCATCATTTTCAAATTCTGCAAAATTAACCTTGTAATCCTTGTTCTTGAAGAAATCTTTAAGAACATCAATTCTGTTGTCGTCAAAGTCACCTGCATTGTCAGAAACGAAAAGCACATTTCCGCAAATTGAGTTCACCTTACCGTGAAGAAGCTTCTGCTCCCAGTTGTAACCGATGTTAATGTCACGAAGGAAGAATACATCAGGGTCATTACAGAATGCTCTGCCGTCAAGGTGATTACGGAAGATTGTATTTGTGATTGCATTCTGTGATGATGGAATTTCAGCATTGAATCTAATACCTGTAACAATAGAATTTATGTTAAGGCTCTTCTTGAGTTCAAATTTCCAGTTCTTATTTACGTCACAACTGATACGACAAGCATCGAAGATACCCATACAAGCACCAAGAGGCACACCACAACCGAGAATCCACTTGTCGCCACAAGCCTCACGGAGTAAATCCACACCGTCGCACATAATTTCACCACGAGTTTTGCCGTTACGAGGTTCGATACACTGACTGTAAAGGAAATCAAGCTTAACCATATCATAACCCCATACGTTGAGAACTGTGTCGAAAACTTTCTTGATATACGCACGAACATCAGGGTTGTAAATGTCAAGTGTATATGCACCGCCCCATCCCTGACAACCAAGCATTTTCTTGCCTGTTTTGTTCCATCTTATAAGCCAGTCAGGATGTTTCTTTACGATGATTGAAGTTGTTTGTGCACTGAAAGGAGCAAGCCAAATACCTGCCTTGTAACCCTTCTTATGAATTTCGTCAGCAATATATTTCATACCCTTAGGGAATTTTTTGTGGTCAGTAATGAGCCAGTCACCAACTGCGTGCTGATAGCCGTCATCAACCTGGAAAATATTAACTTCTTCACTTGCTCTGTCAAGACCATTAAGGTCGCGCATAATAATATTTTCGTTGATATTCTGGAAATAGTTATACCAAGATGTATAACCTGAAAGATGTTTGATAGCAGGCTTTTTACAACCAACAAAATCAAAGAAATACTTATCCATTACATCGTCCATATCGCCTTCAATGATTGCGATGTCAAACATTTCGTATTCCTGACCTGCCTTAAGAACAAGACCTTCAACATCCTTTTTGATTCTGAACTTTTCACCGTTCATATCAACTTCAAAGATTGTAAAGCCTTTGCGTTCACTCTTTGAACCGTAAAGCTTGATTTCTCTTTCGCCCTTTTCACGGAAATAGCAATATGTATAGCCATGGAAACAACCCTTTTGACCGTATCCTGTTGCAAAATGATAGTCACCTGAAAGACCTGCAAAGTGAGCTGTGAACTTTGTTATTTTTGCAAGCTCAAAAAGTCCGTCAAATGTATCATCCTTTGAAAATTCACGAGATGTTGTCCATGCCTGATAACCATTTGCATAGAAAAGGTCATCACCGTCAAAATCTTTTTCATATTCTACTACAAGACTCTGCATTTCAAAGCCTTTTTTGGCTGTAAGTACACCTTTGATGCTATCGTCTTTCTTTTTATAATCAAATGAAAAATATTCATTGTCAAAACTGTTACAACGAACAATTGCACCATTTTCTTTTAATTCAGCATAAAACTTACACATGGAATAATCCCCCTATAACATATATACATAGTTATTTTAACACATACAAAACTCAAAATCAATATAAATCCCTTAGTTGATATGTCATTTACTTGTATACCAAAACAAGTTGGAGGTTATCAGGAAATTTATGGGTGTCACGGTAGGGCAGGGTCTTGACCCTGCCCTACCATAAACATATCATCCCAACAAATTATATTTACTTTCTGCACAAAAATTTATGTGTTTATTTATTCATCCCGTCAAGTGACTTTTACTCTTTTTTCCGTTATACTTAATTGAAAAACTAAACTGAAAAGGTGTTAATCAATGAACGATACAAATTACGCCGTTCCTGCAAAAAGTAAAAGTGGGAAATATCTTTTCGCATATTTTGTAGGCAACAGACCTGAACAAGAGAGAATTCACTTTGCTTTAAGTGAAGACGGATATAATTTCACAGCGCTTAACAACAACGAGCCTGTAATTATTCAGACAAAGGGCAAAAAATGTGTTCGCGACCCGTATATTGTAAAAGGTAATGACGGATTTTATTACATTGTGGGCACAGATATGAAAAGTGATGAGGGCTGGACATCCAACCACGCGCTTGTCACTTGGAAATCAAGCGATTTAATCAACTGGACAGATGAAACAATTATTGACATCCGTGAATTTGGTGGAGACTTTGCCACAACCACGAGAGCATGGGCACCACAGGCAATATGGGATGAAAATGCAAAGATGTATATGGTCTATTGGGCTCATTCCGACGAGAAAAACGATGTTGCACAAATGTACTATGCACATACAACCGATTTTAAGACAATAACGGAACCGAAAGTTTTATATGAGCGTCCGGGAATACAGACTATAGATGGTGATATTGCTTACAACGAGAAAAACGATAAATATTATCTCTATTTCAAGCACGACGAAGACCAGACAATTGCATATACAACAAGCAAAAATCTTGCAGGACCATACGATAACGAATCTGTAGTTTGCTCTCTTGCGAAAACAGGTGTTGAGGGTAGTGAAATCTACAACATCACAGGCACAAATCAGTGGGTAATGATTATGGACGAGTACAGCACCGACCGTTTCTTTATGCAACAGACAGAGGATTTTGAAAATTTCAAGCCAGTCAGTCCAAGTAATTACAGTATGGAGTTTTTCCCTCGTCATGGTGCAATCACAGCCATTACAGATGAGCAATATGAAAATTTAATAAAACATTTCGGAAAATGAAAGAAAGACAGGATTTGAGTTTCACCTCACATCCTGTCTTTTTGTTATTGCTTTTACAGTTCTGAATAAAAACTAAAGTGATTTAATTTTTGCAATGCATTCTTCGCAAACGCTCATCTTGTCGTTAAGGTTTTCTTCTGCTCCACAGATTTTACAGTAAGGAGAAAGCCTTTCGATTATTATTTTTCCGTTACTTTCGGTGATACGTACTTCAGACATATCATCAATGCCTGTCTTTCTTCTGTACTCAGCGGGAAGCACAATTCTTCCCATATGATCTAACTTTCGCACATATTGTGTCATTTGTTTCACTCCTCTACCAATTTTGACATATTTTACCATATTATAATACCATATTATTGTCGAAAAGTGTAGAATAAAAATAAAAATTTTCATTTTCTTGAAAAGATTTATATATTATGGTAAAATGTTAAAAATTATTTTTTCAGGTGATATCTATGGATTATTATTTTTCAAAACGAATCTCATCACTTCAGCCATCAGCTATCCGTGAGATTTTAAAAGCAACTCAGGATCCATCAATTATTCCTTTTGCTGCGGGAAATCCTGATGCATCATCATTTCCTATTGATGAAGTAAAAAGAATTTCAGCAGAAATATTTGAAACAGCTCCCATTACAGCATTACAATATGGTGTTACTGAAGGATACAAGCCACTTATTGATCGCTTAACAGTTTTTGTTAAAGACAGATACAATATTGGAAAAGATTTTGACAGTCTTATTGTCACATCAGGTGCACAGCAGGTTATGGACCTTGCAACAAAGGCACTTTGTGATTTTGGCGATACAATTATCTGCGAATGCCCGTCATTTATCGGCTCACTCAACTGTTTCCGTTCATATGGTTGCAAGTTGGCAGGAGTACCTGTTGAAGCAGATGGTATGAATATTGAAGAATTGGAAAATGCTATTAAAAATGCAGAAAACCCAAGATTCATCTACACAATTCCTAATTTTCAGAATCCATCAGGCGCTACAATGAGCCTTGAAAAGAGAAAAGCTGTATATGAACTTGCTAAAAAGTATGGTTTGCTCATTCTTGAAGATAATCCTTATGGTGATTTAAGAGTTTCAGGTGAAGAAGTTCCATCACTCAAGAGCTTTGACGAAGATGGCATTGTTATTTACGCAGGTTCATTCTCAAAACTTTTAGCACCCGGTATCCGTGTAGGTTACATTGTTGCACCATCACCGATTATTGCTAAAATGACAGTCGGCAAACAGGCAGCAGACGTTCATACTCCTGTGTTTTCACAGATGCTTGTTGATAAATGGATGGAACAGAACGACATTGATGCACACATTGAGAAAATCCGTGATATTTATCGCAGAAAATTAAACCTTATGTGTGACCTTATTGACAGTGAATTAGGTGATTTCGTAAAATATGTCCGTCCTGAAGGTGGTCTTTTCGTTTGGTGCGAATTACCTGAAAATGTTAATATGCTTGATTTTGTGAAAAAGTGCATTGAGCATAAGGTTGCAGTTGTGCCTGGTACAGCATTTATGATTAATGATGAAGAAACAAATTGCTTCAGAATGAATTTCTCAACCCCTTCTGATGAAAAAATCATTGAAGGTATGAAAAAACTTGGTAAAGTGAAGGCTGAGTATATTGGATAAGAAAAATTATACACTTACTGACATCTCCGTAATAAAAAAGGTTATGACTGACCACAATGTCACATTTTCAAAAGGTTTAGGTCAAAATTTCCTTGTTAATCCTACTGTTTGTCCTCGAATGGCAGATGCTGTAAGAGAAAGTACAGACGACAAAATCGGTGTGCTTGAAATCGGTGCAGGTGTTGGTGTTCTTACAAAGGAATTACTTGAAAGAGCCGACAAGGTTGTTTGTGTTGAACTTGATACAAGACTTTTTCCTGTATTGGAGGACACACTTGCAGGATACGATAACCTAACACTTATTAATGAGGATATTCTCAAGGCAGATCTTAATAAAATCATTAAAGAGCATTTTGAGGGTATGGAAATATTTGTATGTGCAAATCTTCCCTACTACATCACATCTCCTGTAATAATGAGACTTTTAGAGGAAAAACTACCATTCAGTAAAATTGTTGTTATGGTACAGAAAGAAGCTGCTGACAGACTTTGTGCAAACGTTGGGTCAAGAGAAAGTGGTGCTGTAACCGTTGCAGTCAACTACTATGCACAGACTAAGAAACTTTTTGATGTTTCTCGCGGTTCATTTATGCCAAGTCCCAAAGTTGACAGTTGTGTAATTGAACTTGATTTGACTAAAAAGGGGAATTATGATGTAAGTGACGAAAAGGTTTTCTTTAAAATGGTTAAATCTGCATTTGCACAAAGAAGAAAAACTATTCTTAATTCTGTTGCAAGTGGAATGGGCATAGAAAAAGAAAAACTCGTTCTTGCAATCGAAAAAGCAGGACTTTCACCCACAGCACGAGCAGAAGCTCTTACAATGGATGAATTGGTAACACTTTCAAATAAAATATGTGAGGTAAAATAATGAATTATAAATACAAAACACATGGTACTTGCTCCCGTGAAATCTCTTTCGAATTAGAAAATGGATTAGTGAAAAATGTTTCTTTCTATGGTGGTTGTAACGGAAACCTTAAAGGAATTGCAGCACTTGTTGAGGGAAAGAAAGCAGAAGAAATTATTCCTCTTGTCAAGGGTATAAAATGTGGATTTAAGCCGACATCCTGTCCTGACCAGTTGGCACTTGCACTTGAAGAAGCATTAAATGAAAGCAAATAACCAATTTAAACCTGCCTCAAAAATTGCAATTGACTTGCTCAACAGCAACAATTTTGAGGCATTTTTAATCGGTGGTAGTGTCCGTGATTACATTATGGGATTACCTATCGGTGACATTGACATCACGACAAACGCAACACCACATCAGGTTAAAGAGGTTTTCAAGGATTTTCGCGTTATTGAGACAGGCATTAAACACGGTACAGTTACTGTATTAATTGACAACGAGCCTCTCGAAATAACCACATACAGAAGTGAAGGCACCTATTCGGACAATCGTCATCCTGATGAAGTAACTTTTTCGCAAAAGCTCTCTGATGATGTTATTCGTCGTGATTTTACAATGAATGCAATCGCTTACGATTTTATTGGCGGACTTTGCGACCTTGCAGGTGGAATTGATGACATTAACAACAAAACTATCCGTTGTATCGGTGATGCTGAAACGCGATTTCGTGAGGATGCTCTACGAATTCTTCGCGGAATGCGATTTTCTTCAGTTTTAGGCTTTACTATTGAAGAAAACACAAAAAATGCAATTCACAAATGCAAGGATTTGCTTAAAAACATTTCAGCAGAGAGAATTCGTGACGAATTCACAAAACTCATCTGTGGCAAAAACGCATATAATGTGCTTCAGGAGTTTTCAGATGTTATTGCAGTATTTATTCCTGAAATAGAAAAATGCGTAAATTTCCAACAAAAAAACAAACATCATTGTTATGATGTTTTTATCCACACACTGAAAGCAATTGATAACAGCAAGTCCGACCCGATAATCCGACTTTCTTTGTTTTTTCACGATATTGCAAAGCCCGTTGTTGCTCATTTCGACGAAAAAGGTGAACAGCATTACTATGGTCATCCTAAAAAGAGTGCTGAAATGGCAGAAAAAATTATGACTCGACTTCATTTTGATAATGATACAAAGAACAAGGTTGTCACTCTCGTAAAATTCCACGATTCACCTATAATGATTAGTGATAATGTTCTCCCTGATAAAAAACGACTTAAACGAATAATGTCACAAATAGGTAAAGAAATGATTTTTGACCTTGTCCACATTAAATGTTGCGACAACTCTGCGCAGAATCCTGAATTCTTTCGTGGTGAGGAGTTTTATAAAAAAGCTTATGATACAATAAACGAAATTCTTGAGGAGCAGGAATGTTTTTCTGTAAAAGATTTGAAAATTAACGGAAACGACCTGATTGAAATGGGGTTCAAAGGTAAAGAAATCGGTTTTATTCTCAATGATGTTCTCGAATGTGTCATAAATGAAACCTTAAAAAATGATTATAAGGAAATCTGTGAGTATATTCTTTCTAAAAAGCAGTCAATTTCTTGACAATTGAAATAAATTTGTTTATAATCATTTTTGCTAAATACACATTTGTATTACAAAACAAAAGGAGATATTAAAATGAAAAAAATCTTATCACTCGTTTTAGCAGCTCTTATGCTTTTTGCTATTATTCCTACTACAGCTTTGGCTGCTAACACACCTGTAATCACTGCAACTGCAAATAAGACAACTGTTGCTGTCGGCGACGTTGTTACTGTTACAGTATCACTTTCTGAAAATTCTAAACTTACTGCTTTCCAGTACGACCTTTTATTCAATCCTGGCTATTTTGAAGTAGTTTCTGGTTCTGTAAAAACTTATGGTGCTTTCTCTATGGAAATGACAAACGACAGCACTGCTGGTAAAGTCAGATTTGGCGCAGCAACTTCTTCACCGGTTACTGGCGCTGCAAAAACATTCCTCACAGCTCAATTTAAAGTTGTAAAAACTGGTGGCAAAATTACTTGTAACATTGTTGAAGCGTATGTAGATTCAAACGGAACTGATGTTGATGTAACAAGTGCATGTGCAGCTGCATCTACTAAGAGCATCAGTTTCTCATCATCTTCAAACCCATCAACATCTGATTATATCGCAATCAAAACTCCATCAAGAAGCACTATCCGTTGTAAGGATAGCATCATCCTTCACGCTACAACTAAGAAAGCTCTTCCATCAGGTGCTACAATCAAATGGACAGCTGATAACAAGAATTTCAAACTTAAGGAACAGGATGGCGGTAACAGCTGTAAGATTACTTCAGAATCAAATGGTCCTTCAGTAATCACTGCTACACTTTACAGTGCATCAGGCAGCGTTCTTGAAGTTGAAACAATCGAAATGACATCAAAGGCAAGTTTCTTTGATAAACTCGGCGGTTTCTTCCGTAATCTCTTCGGCACAACAAAGACTTACGACGCTGAATAATTTATAATGTAATAAAATTGGGCAGACGAAATGTCTGCCCTTTCTTTTTGCAAATATTAAATTTCTATATTAAAAGCACTTATCGATGAAAAAACCGATAAGTGCTTATTTTAATTTGCATATTGTGTTTTTACTTCCTTCATAACTGCAGAAGCAACAGGAACAGCGTTTCTTATTGCAGATGTTGAATTTTCCACAACCACAATAATTGCAAAAGGCATATTTTCATTTTGAGAATATCCTACGAAAAGAGCATTTGGTTTTGCATCTTCATCATCACTGATTTCAGCAGTACCTGTTTTTCCACACATTTCCATATTTGGAAAATACGAATCACCATACTGATTTTTCACATCAGAACGAAGAATGTTATCAAGGCTCTGTGCCACAGAAGGATTGAAATATTCACCAAGAAATTCCGTTTCACTTGAAAATGTTACTTCACCTTCAGGATTTTTAATTTCACTTACAAGATATGGTGAAACTGCCGTACCATTATTCGCTATAGCGGAAGTAACCGTAAGCATCTGACACGGGTTGATAAGTGTTGTATATTGCCCTATTCCTGCCCATCCCATATCCAATGCTTTAGCGTCAATTAAATTCAATTTGCTTTTTGCACATCTGATTTTATCGCTGACTGTGAGATTTTTTGTATTAAACCCTAACCTTTCAGCAGTTGCAGTAAGCTTTTCTTTGCCTAACTCATCTGCTATAACTGCAAAAGCACAGTTACAAGACTTGTTCATTGCTTTTTCAAAACCGACTTTTCCGTGCGTATCACTACAAATTACATAGCCTTCACCAATCTGAATTTTGCCCTCACACTCAAAGGTGCGACTATAAATATCGGGAATATTCTCAATAGCACAGGCAGCAGTAATAACCTTGAATGTTGAACCGGGAGTATAAAGTCCTGAGAAAAATCTGTTCATATATATTCCGTCGTATTTTCCCGTTGTATCGGTGAGAATATCCTCAGGTTTATTCAATATATCATAAGTCGGAGTCGAAACAACACATACCAATTCGCCTGTTTTGTAATTCATTACTGCAACTGTGCCTTTTTTATCGCCTAACGCTTTATAGGCAGCAGCACAAACCTTTGAATTTATTGTCAGTTTTATATCGTTACCTTTTCCATATCTTTTAAGGTTATAAACACCATCAACAAGTGTATATCCTGTCAATTCATCCTTGAATGATGTCTGAATTCCACTTGCAATAAATCCTGAATTGTCACCTACTGTATGAAGTGTCGAAAGTCGTATATTTTTACTTTGATTATATATGCGCTGACCGTCTCGGCTACTTACAAGGACTATTCCGTTTACATCTGTAATATCACCGGCTGTGGCAAGACTTCCCGAAGAATAAAGATGCCCGTTTACTCTATTCATTGCCCAATCAGAGGAATTAGTCACAAGATTATAAAACAGCAGACCACACCCTGCAAGGAAAAGTAGAATTACAGCATACAGAGTCAATGCTCTTTTTGATATAGTTTTCATTGACGAACACCTCCATAACGATAAGTGCTTCTGTCAACAGCTTTTATAAATGCTAAAAGCATCCAGCAACTGATAATGCTTGAACCACCTCTACTGATAAACGGAAGCGTTACACCTGTAAGTGGTAAAAGATCATTTACGCCGAAAACATTGAGTGCCGCTTGAAAAAGCATAAGAGATGCCGCCGCACAAGCAGAGATTGCATAAAATGATGAACGAGCATATTTTGAATGACGGATTGAATAAACCAACAATGCAACATAAGAAAGTAAAATTGCACCTGCCATTATCATGCCTAATTCTTCACACACAACGCCAAACA
The DNA here is from genome assembly GCA_045531435.1 of Candidatus Fimenecus sp. Lineage (GTDB taxonomy): Bacteria > Bacillota > Clostridia > Oscillospirales > Acutalibacteraceae > Fimenecus. The sequence continues at coordinate 2,472 of JAZSDZ010000177.1, read as the reverse complement.
CAAGGTCCTCTGTTGCAGCAAAGATGTTACGAAGCTTACCATTGCCAAGACCAACACCAAAAAGTCCACCACTTGCCGAGTAAATCATTGTTCTTGTCTGTTGGTAGCCTGATGTATCAAAAAATTCCCATACATGACCATACGCCTCAAATCTGTTGGCAACATATGGACGGAACATAAGAACTAAAAGTCCACCCATAAGTGCAACTGTACAAACAAGCACAATAGTTCTTATATCACCTGAACGCATAAATGCAATTACAACAAATGTGAAAAAGAAAATCAACGCTGTACCGAAATCATACATAAGGAATAACAGACCAACACAAGCAAATGCAAATATAACAAACTTTGTAAGGCTTCGGTTTGACTGTAATTTTTCAAGAGCTGCTGCACCTACAAAAATGAATGCCACCTTTACAAGCTCTGATGGTTGAATTGATAATCCTCCAACATATATCCAGTTTTTCGCACCATTTGTTGCCTTTGCGAAAATCAATGTAAATGCAAGAAGTCCTACTACGAGGACTGCAACAGGAATACGAATACCGTTACAGAATTTCAAATCTCGTAAAACCCATTGTAAAATTACAAAGCCACCAATTCCCACAAGAACAGCAACAAACTGTTTTACTATTCCGTCAGGATACACACTACCTGTTATTGAAAGTCCGATTGAGGTAAGTAAAAATGCAATTAACTCAACTTCAAATCCTCTTCGTCCTAAAACAAGATGAGCACCAATAAAATATGCATATTCAACTAAAAGATATCCGACAAAACACATAAAAATGCCGTTTCTGTATTCTTCGTCAGCTCTTACCACAAGAGTAAAAAAGCATATAGCCTGAAAAAGTGTAATTATAAACAACATTATATACGGATTTACATTTCTCGCTTTAATTCTTTGCATATTTTATCACCTGCCTTTTTTATTTTTGCTTCATTATATTTCAAACATAAATGCAAAATCTCCGACTCTGATTACATCTCCGTCTTTAAGACGAATTGTCCCTTTAATGATTTCACCATTAAGTGTAGTCTTCGTGGTTGTTCCCATATTTTCAATATACCAACTATTCTTTTCTTTAAAGATTTCTGCCTGTTTTCTTGATACATACGGTGCTGAAATCTCAACATTACTGCCCTTTGCCCTACCGATAGTTATAAAATCTCCATCAATAATAAATTCATTTCCGTCAACGAGATTCACGAGTTTGGGCTGACGGTTTTTCTTTTCTTTCTTATGTGAATAATCATTATTTCCGTCATTTCCGATATAAAACTTCATAATTGCTGTACCAAAAGCAACTATATCGCCATGGTTAAGCTTTACACTTTTTTCGATTTTCTTATCATTCACCTGAATGCCTGATTTTGATTCAGTATCAAAAACATAAAAACCATCTTTTCTCAATGCAATCACAGCGTGTGAACGGGAAACAGTTGAATTTGTCAGAAAGATATCACAAACCTTACTTCTTCCCACAGATGTTTCATAGCAAGTGATAGGATATTGCTTGTCGCTTGCCATATCCACAAGGACAGCATAAACCTTTTTGTCAGGACGCAAACGGATAAGCGACCAGACACAGTTAAAAATAACTGCAATAGCAAGAAAGCAAAGAATATATCTTAAAACGTATTCTATAACATCCATTTTCGTCCCTCCTTTTTTGATAAGTATAGTATTACCAATTATGTACTATTAGAATAACTTTTAATTTTTTTCTTGTCAACAAAATGTTAAAAAAGTAATAAAAAATTAATATTTAAGCAATAAAAAACAGACAGGTCGTTTGACCCGTCTGTAAACTATTATTTCATTTCTTCAGCCAAATTTTTTATCTGTTCAAGATTTTCTTCTTTTACCGCTGAATGAATTGTCACAATATTTTCAGCAAACTCAATGTTCTTGCTATTTTCAAATGATTTTGTGATTTTATTCTTTACAACTGGTGCCCAGGAACCGTTTTCAATGATACCGATTTTACGATTTCTGTATCCTCTTTCAGTAAGCTCATTGATAAACTCTCTCATAAATGGGAACAAGTCACCGTTATATGTTGTTGTAGCAAGAATGATTTTACCATAACGGAAAGCATCTTCAACAGCTTCTGCCATATCGCAACGGGCAAGGTCATTTACAACAACTTTTGGACAACCTGCATTTTTAAGCTCTTCTGCTAAAATCTCAACTGCTTTTTTAGTGTTTCCGTAAACAGATGTATAGCAAATGAGTGTACCCTCACTCTCAACACCATAAGATGACCAAGTGTCGTACAAATCAAGGTAGTATCCGAGATTTTCGTTAAGAACCGGTCCATGTAAAGGATAGATTGTCTGAATATCAAGCCCAGCTGCCTTTTTTAGAACCGCCTGAACCTGCACACCGTATTTACCAACGATACCGAAATAATATCTTCTTGCTTCACAAGCCCAGTCCTCTTCAACATCCAATGCACCGAATTT
>JAZSDZ010000009.1:0-10103 GCA_045531435.1 Candidatus Fimenecus sp. | reverse complement strand
AAGCTACTGGCATACGAACGATTTTATGTACTCTCTTTGCAAAGAAACTATCAGGGTAATCATAGCTTTCTCCCTCAACATCCTGACAAAGACAAATTGCAACTGCACCTGCATTCGCAGTATCAGTAAGTGCTCTCATTGCATTTATCATTGCTGACATTAACTGTTCAGGGCGAGCAATTCTGTCCCAATATCTTGTAACTGCTTTATAAGCATCATTTGTTGTAGTTGCAAGTGAGTTTTCTTGTTCAAACTGTTGAAGAACAGGGTCAGGCTGACGAGTTGAGAAAGTATCAGCAGGGAATAAAAGGAGGGGCACATTGTTTACTGTTGCAGTTGCAGCAGCAGTAATCATATTAGCAGCACCGGGGCCAATTGAAGATGCACAAGCAATAATCTTTCTTCTGTTGTTCATCTTTGCAAAAGCAGTTGCAACGTGAGCCATACCTTGCTCGTTTTTGCCCTGATAAACTTTAAGTCCACCCTTGTCAGAATCAAGTGCTTCACCAAGTCCTAAAACAATACCGTGACCGAAAACTGTGAAAATTCCGTCAACGAATTTTGTTTCAACACCGTCAAAGGACACATACTGATTGTCAAGGAATTTTACGAGTGCCTGAGCCATTGTCATTTTTGCCATAATATCACCTCATAATATGTCAAGTTGAATTGTTTATACATCAAGGAGCCATTTATGCTCCGGAGCATCTATTCTTGTCTTAATCCATGGGTCATTTTCTAAATGTCTAATCATCCATACATAGCACATTGAATACCCAGGAGCAGCAACCTGCTGATGTGTTTTCATTGGTGTGATGCAAAGAACACCCTGGTCTTCTACTTTATAGCAATCGTCACCGTTGAAGCCGACACCAAAGCCCTGTGGCTTATCAAATTCATAGTAATAAACTTCAGGTTGTGGATGGTAGTGTGGTGGATAACTTGACCAGCAACCGGGCTTGTGAATAACCTCACCAAGTACCATATTTGAATATGGTGCATTTTCATAATCGAAGAGGGTCAACACCTGTCTGTGAGCAGTACCATTCCACTGGTCCTTGCCGAATTCCTGTAAAATCACATTTTCAGGACTGTACCAAACATAACCGAAATCGTTATCATTATCAGTCTGCTGAATGAGAATTCTTGAATCTGCATTTGCAGTAACTGTAGCCTCATTATTTTTTGAGAAATGAACACAGTATGGTCTGTCAATAAACTGATTTTCACGCTTTGCATTTTCAGTTTTACCGTCAAATGAATATTCAACATCGCCTGAAAGCAAGAGAATTGCAGTTTCATTTTTCTTGTCACAAATTGTAACAGACTCACCTGCTTTTAAGATTTTAGTTTTAATATCCATGAGCATATCAGCATTTTTGCCATTCATCTCACAAAGAATCTTTTCATTGTTTTCGTTAAATTTCGGATTTTCGTACATATAATCACCTTTAATTTCGTTCTTTATCGTCTGTTAATGAACCATTGGCGTGAATCGAAATAACATCACCTAAATATGTTGGCTCCGGCTGAACAATACAATAAAAGAAATCTTTTGTTCTCGCCAAGGCTTCGCGGATATCGTTGTAAATCGGATAACGGAGTCTATCAGCAGCAAAGCCATAAGCATCAATACCAAGCTTTCTTGCATTATAAACTGCACGATATAAATGATATTTCTGTGTAACAATCACCATTTTTTCCACTTCAAAAACATCTCTTGCACGATACATTGATTCATAGGTTGAAAAACCTGCATGGTCCATAAAAATATTATCAGCCACAACGCCGTTTTCTATCGCAACATCCTTCATTTTGTTGACTTCATCATATTCCTCACGACCGTGGTCACCACTCATAAGAATTTTATCGGTACATTCCGTTTTATAAGCCACAAGACCAAAATCAAGTCTTTCCTGAAGCATTGGTGAAGGTTCACCATCCCAAAGACCTGCTCCAAGCACCATTATGCAATCAAAATTCTGGTTTTCAAGGTCGTCAACAGTTAAAATGTAGTCATTTACATAAGAAATCATATAGGCATTAATACCGACAACGGCTACCCCGCCAACAAAACAAGCACAGAGTCCCGCAATAATCAACCCTTTAATAGCTTTGTTTTTTAATAATTTCTTAATCATTCTAGTCACCAAATTTAGCCACGAGCTATCATTTCGCCATATTCTTCTTTTTCTTTCTTTATAAATTCTTTAACTGCATCTACTGATGGCATATCCTGTGAACAAGCGTGACTTGCTACAAGCATTGCAGCTGATGCTGAACCGAATTCAAGGGCATCAATAATTTCCCAACCTTCAAAAATTCCATAAAGGAATGCAGATGCATATCCGTCACCGCCACCAAATGATTTAAGAAGTTTTACAGGAAATGGCTTGATTGAAAAGCTTTCACCATCGTTTGTGTATGCAGTTGAGCCCTCTTTACCGTGCTTGATAATTACAATTTTTGCATTCTGTGAATGCCAGTATGCAGCAGTTTCCTTGTCTGTCATATTTGGCTTAATGAACTTTTCTGTAAGGTCATATTCTTCACGAGAACCGAGAATAATATCTGCCTCACGAGCAACTGAAGAATAGTAAATTGCAATTTCGTCGCTGTTCTTCCAGTTATATGCACGATAGTCAATATCAAAAATAATTGGCACACCATTTTTCTTAGCAAGTGCAACAGCCTTAAGTGCTGCTTCTCTTGATGGGCTTTCTGCAAGTGCAGTACCGGAAATCAAGATTGCCTTTGCCTTGTTAATGTAATCTTCATCAATATCAGCAACATCAAGCTTTAAGTCAGCAGCTTCGTTACGATACATAACAATTGAACTTTCTGTTTCTGACTTAATTTCAGTAAATGTAAGACCGATTTTTTCACCATTCTGACAACGATTGATATGAGAAGTATCAATTCCTTCATTATCGAAATAGTCAGTTACAAATGTGCCGAGCTGGTCATCAGAAACACGAGCAAAGAAACCACATTTTTTGCCGAGTCTTGCAAGACCTACTGCGATATTCGCAGGTGAACCACCAAGATATCTTTTGAAGGTTGTGCTTTCGTTAAGCGGACAGTAATAATCAACAGGATTCAGGTCAACTGCCACACGGCCTAAAAGGATTAAGTCAAATTCTTTACTGTTATCGAATTCAATGTATTTCATAATAAACTCTCCTTAATTATTCATAAAAGAAAATACTTTTATATGTCGTTTTACATTTTCATAAACACCAACAACCTCGGCATGACTAAGCTCAAAGTAATTTGCCTTTTCAAGAGGTTTACAGTATTCAAGAGCGAATTTTGCAAGATTATCAAAACTTGCAGTCGCAATATTGATTTTTCTAACACCAAGCATAATTGTCTGTTGGAACATTTCATCAGTAATTCCCGTACCACCGTGAAGAACAAGTGGTGTGTCAACAATCTTGTTTATATCGTCAAGAACATCATAACGAAGACTTGGAAGTGCAGGATAATTTCCGTGTGCATTACCGATTGCCACAGCCAAAGCATCAACTCCTGTTTCATCACAGAAAAGCTTTGCGTCGTCAGGATTTGTACACTGAATTTCGTGTGCAGCACCATCACCCTCGTTACCACCCACAACACCAAGCTCGGCCTCAACCGTTGCACCATATTTGTCAGCCATTTCTCTGACTTTTTTAACTGCACGGATATTTTCCTCCAAAGGAAGTGTTGACCCATCAAACATTACGGAGGTAAAACCTAATACAAGCGCCTTTTCAACTGTTTCGATTTTAAGACCATGGTCAAGATGTACTGCAATGTCCACTTTTGAATTTTTTGCAGCAGAAATCATCATCGGTCCCATAAGCTCAAGTGGTGAATTTTTAAGTCTGCATTCTGCAATCTGTAAAATTATCGGCATATTGAGTTCTTCAGCAGCAGCCACAGCACCCATTACCATTTCCATATTGCCCACACTGAAAGCACCAACTGCAACATTGTTCTGTTCAGCATAATCAAGTAATTTTTTCATTGGAACTAAAGCCATAAAAGCACACTCCAATCCATTTTGATATTATCAGTTTATTGTACCACTAAATACTTGTAAAATCAATGTTTTATAGGTAAAAAATAGTATTATTTTTCTGTACATTTTCACAATTGTTTCCGTAAAAAAGGGACGGTCCCCTTTTTCCCAATCAATACAAAAAAGAGTCCGTCAACCAATCGGTCAACGGACTGACATATAAATTCAATTATTTAACAATTTTCAATTTCCACATTACAAATGCGCCTACAACTGAAGCGATGATGCCAGGGAAGAGCAATGTACTTGCACCCATTGTTGGTGCGAAGAAAAGGATGATAATCATTACTAAAATAGGAACGATTGAAATCTTCCAATGCTTTATGAAATATCCGGCACCCAATGCACCGAAAAGTGCAGGGAGCACCTGTGCAAATGCAGGTTTTAGAAGTTCATTGTTTGTGAAATCGTCAAGGAAAGGTCTGAACACAAGAACACCAATTGCCATAACGAGTGTTGTTACGATAGATGATGTTGCAATAGCGATTGTTGAAATAACTTCGCCTTCTTCACTATTTGCCTTAACCTTTGCACCTTCCATAGCATTAATAGCGCAAGGAAGTTTAAGATTTGTAATGTTACCTGTTACGAATGAAAGGTATGTACCACCTGCACCGAGCATAGGTGTGTAAAATAAAACCTCAACAACAGCAAGAGACCAATAAAGCGGAATAAGTTTTAAAAGTCCACTCATAACACCGTTGAATGATGGCCATACATCAAGATACAAGCAAACTCCTAAAGGGAACATAATGAGTGCGCAAAGAGCAGTAATACTTGAAATTCTGCCCCAAGTATGGACACGGTCAAAATATGATTTTTCTGTATTTTTCTTACTCATAATTAACCCCTCCATTCCATAATTGCAAGTTCAGGTGGCAATACATTGTACATAATAACTGCAACAACCATAGCCACTATCATACCAATTGGCATAACGAATGGCTCAAGCCAGGTGAGTTTGCATTTTTTAGCAACAACTTCAAAAATCAAAGATACCACAACAGCCACAATCAATGTAATAACTGAAAGGACACCGGCACCATCACCGAAAATTTCAGGTTTACCTGCACCTGCAACTGCACGAGCAATAAACGCGCCGATAAGACCAATAAATACAGCAGGTGTCAAAAGGTCGATAAATCCTGCAATACCGCCTGATTTTTTCTCTTTCTGTTCGCCTGTTTCGTCTTTTGCTTCATCCTTTTTACCTAAGTTAAGCATTTTTTTATGCAATGGCTTTGCAACAAATGGTAATAAAACAAGTGAGAAACAGATACCAAGAGTCATAACCCAAGCAATACCTGCAAAAACTGCAGGGTCAGTAACCTCAACTGCTGTACCACCTACATGACCGAGACCTTCCATAGCATTTTCTGCTGCTGTTGTCTCATACATAAGATTACCGATAACTGAAAGTCTTACCCAAGGAATTACCAAGCCCAATGATGGTGCAAGAGCAATAACTGTTGCAAGGATTGATAATGCTGATGGGATTGTGAAAAGTGCACTTGATGTAATGGCATTACGTAACTTCTTTTTATCGATACCCAAAACCTTACCTTGCTTTAAAGCTTTTACAAGGAAGAAGACTGACTGAGCAAGGACAAACGCAATTACGCCGGCCGCAATCAAGTACAAACCTGTACTTTCTTTAAAGTCCATATCTTTCATCTCCTAAATTCAATATAGAAATATTAAACCACTTTTTTACACTAAAATCAATAAGAAAATCAAAAATAGAAATGTCCCCTGCTCAAAACAAGGGACATTTAGGACTATTTAGTTTCCTTTGATTCAATATTTTTAATTAAGTCCATAATATTAAGATAAAAATTCTGTGTTTCATCTTTATCCGCCATCAGACCAATTGCAGTACCATGGTCACCTGTTCGAACAGGCATAACATGCCATACTCCCGGCTCATAATCCATACCTTCAACATATTGAACGCTTGGCTCATCAGGTGGTGAACAAGCAGCAATAACATCAACAAGTCCGTCATTACCACCACTGTTATCTATACCCTTCTGTCTTGAATTATGAAGCAAAAGGAATGATGTTAAATGCATCAGAGGAAAGTCTGTTTTTCTTGCCAGTTCCTTTTTCTTGTCTTTATCATACTCAACAGCATTGAACGGAAATGAGAAATAATAGATACTCGGTACAATTTTCACCATATTATTAAGTTTTTCAATTCCTTCTGGTGAAAGTCCGAAAACAATATTGTCATCTGTTTCCTTATACTGTTTTCTTAAAAATTTTCGTGCCTGATGTCCTGATTCAGTATCCTTCTGTCCCGGTGTATTAGTAAGACCAAAATGCTCAAGATGGAAGTCAACTGCTTTACCATTGAGTGGTGAGCGTCCCATTGCACAAGTGTAAAATACTGCACCTGCTCTTATAGGTCGCAAAAGATTATACTTATTTGCAACCTCAAATGTATCCACAGCACCCAAAGGTGAGCAGATTGCACTTAAACTATAAATAAGGTCCTGATGACCACCCTTGAAAAGTTCAGATGTCTCTTCACCCGTTACAGCCACTTCCCTTGGGTCACCATATGTAAGAAGATGTGAGAGAACACGGATACACAAGCCACCAAAACTATGGCCTATAAGATGAACCTTTTTCTCACTGCTCCACTCCTCAAATAAAGGCTTTTCGTAAGTTCGTCCAAATCGTCTGTGGTTATGACGCTGAGCATGAGCTTCACCAAAGTCAACTGTTGTTCCCATAAGCTGTGCATAAAGTTGGCACGCCTGGTCCCAAGCAGATGAAATCGGGCCAACGGATGCAGCATAACATTCGTAGCCTTTATCATTGAGAAAATCTGTAAGGCTTCCTGTTGTTGCGCCCCAATATGGCATTTTTTTATTTATGCCCTCGTTTTCACCCCATCCAAACATACCATGAACGAAAATTATAGGATAATTCAGCTTCTTGTTTTCCATAAATTCACCCCATATTTATGTATAAAATTAACATTTTCCTTCTTTATGTTAAAATTTTATCATTTTTCTCACATTTTTGCAAGTACTGACATATAAATAATAAACCCAAAAATCCTTTAATGTAAACAACAAATCATTTTTGCTTTGTCGATTTAAAACATTGCATTTGTATATTGACAAACGGACAAAAATACTATAAAATATAACACAAATCTAAATTTCCCCTATCAAAAACAGTGAAGAAAACAAGACATAATTCACTCGCTTTCAGAGAGTTGCCGTTTGGTGAAAGGCAACACAGTACTTATGTGTATAACTCGTTTCGGAGTTGCATGGGTGAAGTCATAGCCCATGACGGTTGACCCCGTTATCAAGTCGGACTTTGTCAGAAGTCGCTAAGGTCGGTTTTCCGACGAATTAGGGTGGTACCACGGTAGAATTTTTCCATCGTCCCTATCAATATGTTGATAGTGGGCGATTTTTCATTTTAGTTATTAGTTGGAGGAAAAAAACATGAAGAAAGGATGCCAGAAATACATCCCATTTGAACCAATCAATATCCCTGACCGACAATGGCCATCAAAAACCATTGAGAAGCCACCGGTATGGTGCTCTGTTGACCTTCGTGACGGCAATCAGGCGCTTATTGACCCAATGAATTTACAGGAAAAAATTGAGTATTTTAAAACTCTTGTAAATATCGGATTTAAGGAAATCGAAGTTGGTTTCCCATCAGCATCCGAAACAGAATACGAAATTCTTCGTACACTTATTGAAAAGAATCTTATTCCTGATGATGTTACAATTCAGGTTCTTGTACAGAGTCGTGAACATCTTATCAGAAAAACATTTGAGGCGATTGACGGTGCTAAAAATGTCATCATTCATTTTTACAATTCAACTTCTACTCTTCAGAGAAAAGTTGTTTTCAAGAAGGATATGGATGGTGTTATTGATATTGCTGTTCAGGGTGCAAAGCTCATCAAGGAGCTTACTGACGAATTAAAATCACAAAAAGATGTTAATATCCGTTATGAATATTCACCTGAAAGCTTTTCCGGTACAGAAATGGACAACGCTGTTCTTATCTGTGAAAAGGTTATGGAAGCACTTGATATTACTGCAGAGAACAAAATTATTCTTAATCTTCCTGCTACTGTTGAAGGAAGCACTCCAAACGGTCACGCTGACCAGATTGAATATTTCTGTCGTAAACTCAAAAATCGTGAAAACGCAATTATCAGCTTACATCCTCATAACGACAGAGGTACTGCTGTCGCTGCTGCCGAACTGGGTCTTTTAGCTGGTGCTGACAGAATTGAAGGCACTCTTTTCGGTAACGGTGAAAGAACAGGTAATGTTGACATTGTTACACTTGCTCTTAATATGTACACACAAGGCATTGACCCCGGACTTGATTTCTCAAATATGAACGAAATCAAGGAAATGTTTGAAAGAACAACAAAAATGCCTGTTGACCCAAGAAAGCCTTATGGTGGTGAGCTTGTTTTCACAGCATTTTCAGGATCTCATCAGGATGCCATCAACAAGGGCAAGGAATATATGCGTACAAGCGGTACAGAATATTGGGAAGTTCCATATCTGCCTATTGACCCTGCTGATGTAGGCCGCGAATACGAGCCTATCATCCGTATCAATAGTCAGTCCGGTAAGGGTGGCGTTGCATACATTATGGCAGAGTACGGTTACAAGATGCCAAAGGCTATGCATCCTGAATTCTCAAAAGTTGTTCAGAAAGTTTGTGACGAAAAAGGAAAAGAACTCGCAAAAGAAGAAGTTTATTCACTCTTCCAGCATGAATATCTCAATGTTACAGGCCCTTACAAACTTCTCAGTTACAAATTCTTTGAAGAAAGAGAACATGGCGAAGAGCAGTCAAGAGTACATTTTGTTGGAACTATTCAATACAACGGTAATGAGCCACAACAGATAGAAGGTATCGCAGCAGGTCCTATCGGTGCATTCTGTCAGGCTATGAACACAATCGGTCTTGGTGATTATCACTTCATTGACTACTCTGAACACGCTTTCTCCGTTGGTTCAGACTCAAAGGCTGTCAGCTATATTCACATTACAGACCCACAGGGCAAAGATGTTTTCGGTATCGGTATTTCACACAATATCAACTACGCATCTATCAAGGGTATTCTTTGCGCAGTTAACCGTTGTTTACCAAATGTGGTTAGAAAGGATTAATTATTATGAAAGAATATAATATTGTTGTATTAAAAGGTGACGGAATCGGCCCTGAAATCGTTGACGAGGCACTTAAAGTCCTTGATGCAACAGGTGAAAAATACGATTTTAAATTCAATTATGACTATAAACTTATGGGTGGTTGTGCAATTGATGCAACAGGAGAACCACTTCCACAGGAAACTGTTGACGCTTGTAAGGCTGCTGACTGTGTATTCCTTGGTGCAGTCGGTGGACCAAAATGGGACACACTTCCCGGTAACCAACGCCCTGAAGCAGGTCTTTTAGGCATTCGTGGTGCATTGGGACTTTACGCAAATCTTCGTCCTGCAAAGATTTTTGAACCACTTAAATCTGCATCACCTATCAAAGACAGCATTATCGGTGATGGTCTTGACATTATGATTGTCCGTGAACTTACAGGTGGTATCTATTTCGGCGAAAGAGGCAGAAAAGAGGTTGACGGAACTCCTGCTGCTTACGACACAGAAATGTATTCAGTTCCTGAAATCGAAAGAATTGCAAGAACTGCTTACGAAATGGCTATGAAGCGTAACAAGAAGCTTACAAGTGTTGATAAGGCAAATGTTCTTGAAAGCTCAAGACTCTGGAGAGAAACAGTTATTAAGATGTCAGCTGAATATCCTGAAGTTGAACTTAACCATATGTATGTTGACAACTGTGCAATGCAGTTGGTAAGAAATCCCGGTCAGTTTGATGTTATCGTTACTTCAAACATCTTTGGTGATATTCTTTCTGATGAAGCATCAATGATTTCAGGCTCAATCGGTATGCTTGCATCTGCATCATTGGCAACAGGCAAAATGGGACTTTATGAGCCAATTCACGGCTCTGCACCTGATATT
>JAZSDZ010000097.1:0-10048 GCA_045531435.1 Candidatus Fimenecus sp. | reverse complement strand
ATCATTGTTGCATTCGTAATCTTCTGTCTTGTTAAGGGTATCAATACTATCAGAGCAAAGACAGCTAAAGAGGAAGAAGTTGTGGAAGAAGAACCTACAACAAAGGTTTGTCCATTCTGCAAGAGCGAAATCGCTATTGATGCTACAAAGTGCTGTCACTGTACATCAGATGTTGAATAATTATGTATAAGCTTGGTTTTATCGGTTGTGGAAATATGGCAACTGCCATTATTGGTGGTGCTGTATCTTCTGCTTTCCTTAAAGGGGAAGAAATCTGTGTTTTTGATGTTGATACATTCAAGGCGGAGCTTCTTAATAAAGAATATGCTGTGAATGTAATTTCAACAGTTGAAGAACTTGCAAAAATTTGTGAGTTTGTTGTTATTGCAGTAAAACCGCAGGTTTTCCCAACAGTTTTGCCACAGATTAAAGAATATGTAAAAGATTCAGTTGTGGTGTCAATTGGTGCAGGTAAAACACTTGAATATATCGGCAGCTTTCTCTCGCGTGAAATACCAATTATTCGTGTAATGCCTAACATTAATGCAAAGGTTGGCGCTTCAATGAGTGCTGTTTGCAGAAATGATTTTGCAGACGAAAATGCACTTGAATTTGTAAAGGGACTTTGCAATTCTTTTGGTGAGGTAATGGAGCTTCCTGAAAGTCAGTTCCCGTTATTCGGTGTAATCGCAGGATGCTCACCTGCATATTCCTTTATGTTCATTGATTCAATGGCTCGTGAGGCTGTAAAAAACGGAATGAAAAAGGATGAAGCACTAAAAATTTGTGCACAAGCAGTTTTGGGTAGTGCAAAAATGATTCTTGAGGATAAAGAGAATAATCCATGGGCATTAATCAATAGTGTTTGTTCACCGGGTGGAACAACAATTGAAGGTGTGGCAAAGCTCCAGAGTGAAGGATTTGACACAGCTGTTATGGGGGCAGTAAAAGCATCCCTCGACAAAGATAAAAAATTATAAAAAATACGGCAGGGTCAATTACGACCTTGCCGATTTTTGGTGAAAATAAGGCTTCTCCTTGAGGAGAAGCTCCGTCGTAAGACGGTGATGAGGTGTAGGATACGCAGTATCCGTTATATGATTTCTCCACCTCATCCGTCTTTTGCTTTGCAAAACCCACCTTCCCCTCGAGGGGAAGGCAAACAACTTTGCATTTTTCACTTAAAATAATTCTGTTGACAGATATCGGTCGCCTGTATCAGGGAGAAGTACAACAATGTTTTTGTTTGTATTCTCCTCTTTTTTTGCTTCTTCAATGGCAGCGTGGAGTGCTGCACCTGATGAAATGCCCACAAGGATACCTTCTTTTTTAGCAAGAAATCTTGCTGATTTATATGCTTCATTACCTGAAACAGTCACGATTTCGTCAAGGATATCTGTGTTAAGGATTTCAGGAATGAATCCTGCACCAATGCCTTGCAAAGGGTGAGAACCTGCATTTCCGCCCGAAAGGACAGGGGAGTCACAAGGCTCAATTCCTACTACTTTAATATTTTCATTTTTTGATTTAAGATATTCACCTGTACCTGTGATTGTACCGCCTGTGCCGATTCCTGCAACAAAAACATCAACCTGACCATCGGTATCTTCCCAAATTTCAGGGCCTGTTGTGTTGCGATGTGCTTGTGGGTTAGCAGGATTTACAAACTGGCCTGCCACAATACTATTTGGAATTTCCTTTGACAATTCTTCTGCCTTCTCGATAGCACCATTCATACCATTGTTACCATCAGTAAGTACCAGTTCAGCTCCGTAGGCAGCAATAAGCTTTCTGCGTTCTTCTGACATTGTTTCAGGCATTGTAATAATTAAACGGTACCCCCTTGATGCTGCAACGGAAGCAAGACCGATACCGGTGTTGCCACTTGTAGGCTCAATAATAACAGAACCTTCTTTAAGCAATCCTTTTTCTTCTGCATCTTCAATCATTTGCAAGGCAACTCTATCTTTAACACTACCTGCAGGGTTAAGATATTCAAGCTTTGCAAAAAGCTTTGCTTTGAGATTTAATTCTTTTTCAAGATTACAAAGCTGGAGTATGGGTGTTCTGCCGATTAACTCTGATACACTTTTAAAAACTTTCATTTCGGGTACCTCCGTTAAATTTCAATTTATTATATAATATTATATGGAAAATATCAAGAAAAACAGCCTGTAAGGAATTCCCTACAGGCTGAAAGTTTATTATATGTGTATCTTATTTCTCTTTTTTCTTTGGGTTTATGAAAATCATACCAATTGCCATGATTACTGCAAATACGATAAGGTAGAAAAGAACCGGGCAAGAAAATTCGCCGTTTTCTTTTGCTGCAAGGTAAGGCATATATCCGTGTGAATATAAAGCAGCGAATACCATAAATGCTGAACCAATGATACCAAGTGCAGGAAGAACGAATCTCTTAACTGCAGGAAGGTTCTTTTCTTTTTTCATAAACTGAATGAACATTGGAATGTAAAGAGCATAGATTGTGATGATTGGAAGTTCTGATGAGTCAAAACTGAACTTGCCGAACCAAGGAGTAGCTGTAAGGTTTGCTCCATAGAAGTAAACAAGCCATCCAGCAACAATTACAAGACCAATGATACATGAGTTTGATGGCATTCCTGATGCAGGGTCAACCTGTTTCATAAGGTCAACCTTAGGTCCCATACCACGAACTGAAATTGAGTACATACCACGGATACAACCGATAAGGAGACCGTTAAGGGTACCAAGACAAGAAACTGCAACGAAAAGGTTAAGGATGTTACCAAGAACATTACCAAAAACAGTTGTGAAAGCAGTTGTTGTACCACTTTCCATAAGAGTTGTAACAGGAGCGCCACCGGCAATACCGATGTAATAGAAGAGGTAAATTGCGATGATGATAATACCACCTAATACAAGAGCAATAGGAAGATTCTTTTTAGAATCCTTGATTTCTGAGTTGATTGATGTAGCAAGAATCCAGCCTTCATATGCGAAAGCAGTAGCAACAACAGCGCCAAAAAGAACTGAATAGTTACCTGTACCTGTTGCAAAGTTCTGTGAAAGCATTGAAGCACCTGCATCAATAGGAGCACCTGTAAAGTCGTGTGAAAGACCATAGATTGTACCAACAACAGCCATTAAAAGAAGAGGAATAAGCTTGATAAATGTAGCACCAATTTGGAGCTTGCCAGCAAGTTTTGAAGAAAGTGTATTGATTGCGAAAACGCAGATAAGAATAAATCCTGCAAGCAAGAATGTTTCAGTACCTGTTACAGGGTCACCTGCAAGCTGTAAATCAGGATTAACAGAAACCATGAATGTGAGGAAATATCTTGCAGTAAGCCATGCAAGAACTGATGTCATTGCAGGAGTGTAAATAACAGTAGCGAACCAACCCATAAAGTATGCATATCTGCTACCGATAGTTGCTTCTGCATAGTCAACAAGACCGTTAACCTTTTCATACTGCTGAGCCATTACACAGAATGCGAGAACGCAACAAATCATAACTGCGCCACCGATAATCCATGCAATAATACCCATTGGCATATCGCCGTTTGTCTTTTGAAGAATTGCCTGAGCTTTAAAGAAAACACCTGAGCCTACAACAGTACCTACAACCATGCAGATAGCCATTAAAAGGCCGTATTGTTTTTTGAGTCCTTTTTCCATATTTGAACCCATCCTTTCACTTTAATAAGTTAAAACAATTATATGCTATTTTTTTAAATTTGTAAAGACAAAATGAACAAAAATAATTGAAAATAATGTGTTATTATTATATTATATAGTTGTATATAGAGAAGGGAGGACTGAGGTGAATGACAGAGCACAAATATTTATGTATAGATTTAAAGTCATTTTACGCCTCAGTCGAATGTATTGAAAGGGGACTTAACCCACTAACAACAAATCTTGTTGTAGCGGATGAAAATCGTACAGAAAAGACTATTTGCCTTGCAGTTACTCCTGCACTCAAATCATATGGAGTTTCAGGAAGAGCAAGACTTTTTGAGGTTGTGCAACGAGTAAAGGAGATTAACAATCAGAGATTAAGAAATGCACCAAAAAATACTTTTGTAGGTAAATCATTCAATTCAACAGAAATAAACAATAATCCAGAACTTAAACTTGAATATATTATTGCATCACCAAGAATGTCATATTATATGGAGTACAGTACACGCATACATAATGTGTATCTGAAATATATTGCACCTGAAGATATCCACGTTTATTCAATAGACGAGGTTTTTATTGATATAACTCATTATCTTTCTACTTATAAAATGAATGCTCACGATTTTGCGAGAATGCTTATTCAGGATGTCTTGAAAACGACGGGAATCACAGCAACTGCCGGAATCGGTACAAATATGTATCTTGCAAAAATTGCTATGGATATTGAGGCAAAGCATATTACTGCTGATGAAGATGGTGTGCGAATTGCCGAGCTTGACGAAATGAGTTATCGCAAAAAATTGTGGTCACATAAGCCTATTACTGATTTCTGGCGAGTTGGCAAGGGTTATGCCAACAAATTAGAAAAGTATGGAATTTATACAATGGGTGATGTGGCAAGATACTCTTTGATTGATGAGGAATTTTTATATAAACTTTTTGGTGTTAATGCAGAATTACTTATTGACCACGCATGGGGTTGGGAGCCTTGTACAATAGCAGATGTAAAATCATATAAACCATTGACAAACAGTATAAGTTCAGGGCAGGTGCTTCAGACACCATATACATTTGATAAGGCAAAGCTTGTAACAAGAGAAATGGCAGAACTTATGGTGCTTGACCTTGTTGAAAAGGGAATTGTGACAAATCAGATAGTGTTGACAATTGGCTATGATATTGAAAATTTGACAAATCCTAAAATAAGAAAAAATTATAAGGGAGAAATTGTTACTGACCATTATGGCAGAAAAATCCCTAAACACGCTCATGGAACAGCAAATCTTGATATACAAACATCATCTTCTAAACTTATTGTTGATGCAACAATGAAACTTTTTGATGAAATCGTTAATAAAAGCCTGTTGGTACGACGAATAACTATTAATGCATGTAAACTTGCGAGAGAATCTGAAATAAAAGAAAAAGCACCTGAACAGCTTGATTTATTTACTGATTATAAAGAATTGGCAGAAGAACAGCAAAAGGAAAAAGAATTTTTAGAAAAAGAAAAGCGTATGCAAAAAGCTGTGCTTGACATAAAGAAAAAATATGGTAAAAATGCAATCTTTAAGGGTATGAATCTTGAGGAGGGTGCGACAGCAAAGGAAAGAAACAGTCAGATTGGTGGTCACAAAGCATAAAATGGATGTAAAACTTGTTTACGGGTATGAATTGAAGGACAAAGTTGAATCTTTGTTTACTGAGTACACTGATTTTCTTGTGGCTGGTGATAGTGACTTCAGAAAGTATCTTGAAATTCAGAAATATGACCATGAGATAGAAAATCTTTGTGATAAATATGGTTTGCCTTACGGCAGACTTTATGTTGCTTATTGTGAAGATGAGATTGCGGGCTGCATTGCGTTGAGAAAACTTAGCAATACACAATGTGAAATGAAAAGGCTTTATGTAAAACCTGAATTCAGAAATAAGGGGATAGCAAAAATACTCGTTGCAAAAGTAATTTCTGATGCAAAGGAAATAGGTTACAACAGTATGCTGCTTGATACATTACCGTTTTTGCAGACGGCAATAGAAATGTATAAAAAGATTGGCTTTTATGAGATTGATTGTTACAATGACAGTCCTTTGGATAACACGATTTATATGAAACTTGATTTATAAGGATAAGAAAAATGGATGACAGATATAAGGATATAATCAACCTTCCACATCACAAATCAATGAAAAGACCACATATGTCAATGCATGACCGAGCAGCACAGTTCTCTCCCTTTGCAGCATTGACAGGCCATAACGAGGCGATAAAAGAAACAGAAAGACTTACGGATAAGAAAATAGAACTTGATGAAACAACAAAAACAATTCTCAATGAAAAATTCAGTTTTATTATAGAACATATTTACGAGCAACCCGAAATATCGGTAACTTATTTTATGCCTGATTTACTGAAAACTGGTGGAACATATATTGAGTTCACGGGTAATGTAAAAAAATATGATTATCTCAACAGAATCCTTTATTTTACTGATAATACAGAGATAAGGATTGACGAGATATCAGAGATAGAAAGTGAAATTTTTCCACAAAGATATGAGGTGTAGAAAATGGCAGATTTCAGATGGGCGTATGTTGGCAGTGGTGGTATTGCAAAAAGCACTGCTATGAATATTTATAAAGGAAATCACAAAATAGTTTCTGTTTATAGCCGTACTTTTTCCAAAGCGAAGAATTTTGCTGATAAGTATGGTGCGATGGCTTTTGAAGATTTTGAAAGTGCTGTAAATCGTGATGATGTTGATGGAGTTTATATTGCAACACCACATACATCTCACGTTAAATATGCAGTAAAGGCAATGAAAATGGGGAAGCCTGTGTTATGTGAAAAACCTGTTGGTGTTTCACTTAAAGATGTTGACATTTTAATAAATACTGCAAAAGAAACTGATACGTATTTCTGTGAGGCAATGTGGACTTGGTTTTCACCTGTTGCACTTAAAGTGAAAGAATGGGTGCAAAGTGGAGAAATTGGAGAAATTAAAGAAGTCACAATCAACTATGCTTTTCCTGGCATTATGATGTCAAAGGATTCACGAGTATTAATGCCCGAAACAGCAGGTGGGGCATTACTCGATATTGGCATTTATCCTATTACATATTGTTATAATCTTTTCGGAGTGCCAAAGGGTATAAAGTGTGAAGGTGAAATAAAAGATGGTATTGATATAGCTGAAACTGTAATTCTTGATTATGATAATTTTAAATGCACTCTTAATATGTCACTTTGCAAACTTAAAGAGGATTGTAAAATTGTGGGAACAAAGGGAAATATAAAATTACCCGTGTTTTTCCATATGGCATCAAAGGCGATTCTAAAAAAAGGTATTCGCAGAAAGGTGTTCAGAGGAAAAACGGATTATCTTACAGAATTTAATTGTGTTGCAGAAGAAATAAGACAAGGTAAAAAAGAATCATCATATATTCCATTCTCTTCAACAAGAGAATGTATGAAAATTATGGACGAGTGTCGAAAACAAATGAATCTTGTGTATCCGTTCGAGGTGTAATTATATGAAAAATATAATTCTTGTGTTGTGCATATGTATCCTGGCTATGATTTTGTCAGCTTGTGGAAAAAATGAGATAGCGATTGAAGATTGTCAATGGAAACTTGAATCTGCAACAAATATTGACAGTAATAGCAAAGTGTCTGTGGGTGATATAGTTCTCACATTAAGAGATGGTGAAATTATCATTAATGATGTGACGAATATGGAAACATACAAAGGTGCTTATGAGGAAATGCTTGTAACTGATGACGAGAATGATTACAAAATTTTCCTTGAGGGAAAAGAGGGGAATATGAGCCTTACAGAAACAGAAAATGGCGAAAAAAACTTGCTTTTAACAGTTGATGACTACGATTTGTGCTTTTTACAAAAATAATTTCCAAAAAACTTTATATAACTTATTGCAAATAGAAGGCTTAGTTAGTATAATTGTTCCATAAGGGAAAATTTTATAGGAGAGATGAATATGGAAAAAACCTATGTACCTTTCTGGGAATGGAAGGAAAAATCAAAACAGATTGAATATACTGAAAGCACTCCACTTCTTAATGCTGACGGCACGCTTAATGCTAAAGGATGGGCAAGACACAATGTTTTCGAGTATGACCGTAACCTTGTTAAATCAGGTGTTATGAGCCGTAAGGAATGGGATTTTTATCAGGTTTCAAATGGTAAATATATGGTGCAGTTGAGCTTTGCCAATATCAAAATCGGTGGCTATGTTGCTGCAAAACTTATTGACCTTGTTAATGGTAAAGAGGTCATTGATTGTACAAATCTTTTCTTAGGTGGCGAAAAGCATGTTCCACCTGCAAAGGGTGATGTACCTAATCGTTACAGAGATAAAATTGGTAAGGCTGATTTCGATTTTGACACAAAAGAAACAGAGAGAACACTTTGGTTCAGATGCCCTACGAAAGACAGAGGTGTTGTTGAGTGTAATTTCCAGATGGATATTGCACCGGGACTTGAAAATATCACAACTGTTCTTCCTTTTGACGAAGACCCCACAAGATATTTTATGACAACAAAACAGATTGGTATGCCTTGTGAGGGTACAATGAGAATTGGTAATGAAATATACACATTCTCAAAAAAAGATTCATTCGCATTCCTTGACTGGGGACGAGTTAATACAATTCATGAAATGGTATGGTATTGGGGTAGTGGTGCTACATATATTCCTGATGCAGATGGTGTAAACCATATTTTTGGTTTTGAAATCACATGGGCAATTGGTAACGAGAGCAATGCAACCGAAACAGCGATTTTCTATGACGGAAAGGCTCATAAATTCGGTGCGATTGATGTTGAAACATTCCCTAAGGATGATAAGTACATGGAGCCTTGGAAGTTTATTTCAGAAGATGGAAGATTTAATCTTACAATGACACCAACATTTGACTATCATACTGACCTTGACCTTAAAATCGGCAGAATGCACGCACATCAGGTTCACGGTCTTTGGAATGGCGATGTTATTCTTGATGACGGAACAAAGCTTGAAATAAAGGATATGTATGCTTTCTGTGAATATGTGGAAAACAGATGGTAAAAATTGAATTAGTGAAAAGTGCTTGTATTGACATATTTTTACTTGAGTGTTAAAATTGTACTTTGAGAACACAGTTCTGAAAATATAAAAAATTAAAGGGAGTTAGACACATGAAAAAATTCTTATCAGTTATTCTTGCGTTGGTAATTGCTTTATCAGCAGTATCAATTACAGCAGTTGCTGCTGAAGAATATCAAGATTTTGACGGCACAATTATATTAGGTGAAAAGAGACCTGTTAATTTGCCTGGCGCAACACAATATTCTGAATATGCTTTTTATCGTTTTGTTGCTTACAATGATGGTGTTTATGCACTTAGTTCTGATTCAAGAGGGAATGAAGATAGTGACCCATATGTTGAATTGTATGATAAGGCTAAAATCGATGGCGAGTATCTGAAAAAGGCAGAGGACAAGGATGATAAAAACCTTGATTTCTACCTCGAGTATGAGTTCAAAGCAGGTGAAACATATTATTTCGCAGTAGGTAATCACAGAGGTGCAAAGAATTTTGATATAACACTTGAATGCTTACATGACTCATATAAGAATGGTGCTTGTGCTGCATGTTATTTGCCTTGTGACCACAAAAAAGTTGATAATATGTTCGACACATGTCTTTGCGGAGCAAATTTTGATGGTAAAATCCTTTCTGATGGTTATAGCGAAAAGGTTACATGTAAAGAAGGAAAAGACCAGTGGTACAGATTTGTTCCTGTAGAAACAGCAATTTATGTTGCAAAATCTGATAGCCAGAATGCAGACCCATGCTTCGATGTTTATAATCTGAAGGAACAGCTTTTAACATATCATGATGATATTGAATATGGCGTAAATAACGATTTTGAATGTGTATATGAATTCCAGGCAGGTGAAACTTATTTCATCAATCTTACTGACTGGCAAGCAGGTACTGAATGGGATTTCACATTTGAAAAGATGGATTCACACGAAGTAAAAGTTGTTGATGAAGAGGGCGTTGAAACAACAGTAGTACACGAACTCACATATGTAGCAGATGTATTTGCAACATGTGAATCTGACGGATGTTCAGCCGGTGTTTACTGTGAAGAATGTGAGGAATATCTTGCAGGACATTATGAAGTTGCTGCATTTGACCACAATTATGATGACGGTGTTTGTATTAATTGTGGAGTAGAATGCGATTGTAAATGTCATTCTCAGGGTATTGTAGGCTTCTTCTGGAACTTCGGAAACTTCTTCAGAATGCTTTTCAATTTAGGAAGTCATGAATATTGTGAATGTGGTGCTAAGCACTATTAATATAA